>JAFYFY010000012.1 GCA_017543485.1 Lachnospiraceae bacterium
AAAAGCCATAAGCGAAATACGCCAACTATGTTCAGCTACGCTTTCTGTCCTGCGTTTTGTTGTTGTGCAATGTCTTGGGGTATCTTTTAGCCTTTCCGCAACATGCAATATTTCCAAATACTCTCTAGCATCCATAGTTATTCTCCCATTCGCTTTGCCTGTCCTACAAACTGCCGATTTGCCATCCCCGCAGCACAGGCAAAAATAATACGTTTTCGGTTTAAATCCGTTTGTCTATGGTCTGCCTGTGGATATCATCGATCCCGGACAGTATGCCGTCTTTTATCAGTTTTCCCAGGCTCACCGGGATGTACCCGCAGACATTTGCCGCAAGGTTTAAGTGCCTGCACTCTTCCGGGAAGGTCACCCATCCGCTGTGATCGTGTCCGTGGATGTTGAGACACCAGGACAGGCCGCATACGGGCTCATGCGACAGAAGGATCTTCTCTGCGACAAAGACAGGACCGCCGTAGACTTCGTCAAACACTTCCTTGTACGCGCCCCTGGCATCGTGATTTCCCAGGATCAGAACCTTTTTCGACGCCCGGATCATCGGGACATACTTCGGATCCCCCACATCCCCCAGGCAGATGAAGGTATCTCCCCTGTGGACCAATTCGTTTATAATCTTTACCTGTTCCTCGGGCCTCACCCAGTCAGGGTCCATCTTTTGGCAGTCCGGGTCTCCAAAGTGAAGATCCGAAAGCAGATAAACGCTGCCGTTTTCCGACCAGTGCCGAAAGGGCTCATACAGCGTGGCAATCATATTTTGTTCCTCTTGATGCCGAATAGATACGGTTCTTATGTTAGAAAGCCCGTCTTTCAATCCCTACATATACCGATTTCTCAATCATATTAACAAATTATCCGCCTATTGACGAGAGCATACATTCTGTTGTGTCCCAGGTAACCCTCTGTCCCAAATCTAGCGTCTTGCACTTTGCGAACATTTGTTCTATATTTGACTTATCGAACAAATGTTTTTCCCGGTCAAAAGCCCCAAACAGACCGGATAAGGAGACTTTCCATGATAGATTACAAGATTATCGCCGTAGACTTTGACGGGACGCTCTGCTTCAGCTCCTGGCCTGACCTCGGAGAACCCAACGAGCCCCTGATCGCCTATCTGAAAGAGTGGCGAAACAAAGGAAACAAGCTGATCCTCTGGACCTGTCGCGCCGGAGAACCCCTTCGGGATGCGCTCAGGTGGTGCAGTGACAGGCAGATCGAATTCGATGCCGTAAACGACAATCTCCCCGAAGTCGTTGCACTCTACGGAAACAACTCCAGGAAGATCACCTGCGACTACTACATCGATGACCGTGCGGTTCTTCCCGCACTTTTACCCTCCGAAGCGCCCTGCAGGATTAGCGGATTTGACGAATCCTCTTCTCTCCATTCCGGAACAGGTGCTCATGCGTTGTAAAGATTCCTGACCCGCTCGCTCATGTCGTAGATGAGCCACCTTTTCCCTGCCAGGATCATCGCCTCTGCGATTTTCTCGTCATCTAAAAGGTGGAACGCATCTTTGTCCCGAAACCGTCTTAGGATATCTTTTTTGATCACCTCATTGATCCTGTCCCTGACCCGAAACATTCTGCGACGCCCTTTGCCTCAAATACCTCCTCTTTGCTCGTCTGATATCAGTATAGAGGGAGTTTGCCAAAATCGAAATAAACCGGTAGTTTCAATTTCCGTGCAATCGCGTTGCCCCACTTCTCATCTACTCTTCCGGGTCTGATGTCATATAGCGGATTCCCCGTGGCGTCAGAGTGTTAGTTCATTGCATCATCATGATCATTCTGTTTTTCAGAAAACCCGTGCACTCATGAGGTGATCGGATAACGGGATCAGGGCATCCGTCGCAGATCCGTCACCTCGATCTGCTGCGGCCGCCCTTTTTGAAGTGCCCGGATCCGCACGGTAAACCCGTAGATCCCATCGCTGAAGATAAACAGATGGGTTCCGTCCGGAAGTACCCTGGTCCGGACCTCGGCAGCGCAGGCGCTATGCATAGGGAAGCAGATCCGTCCTGTTACATCACGCTCAGTCAGAGCGCGCATTTCGGCGAGGACTGCTTCCCGGTGTCTTTCCGTCTTGCTGCTCTCCGGGAGTTCCATAAAGTAGAGTTTTAGCCGCTCCGGCACGCAGGACCGTGCCCGGACAGCTCCGAAAAGCTCCGACACTGCGGCGAAAAGCGCATATTCATACTGATAGGTCTTCGTCATGGGATCCTTGTAGGACTTCTCCGGGAGCCGTCCGTCTAAGGTAACGCATTTGTAGGTTTTCATCTGTTCCATGATCTGTTCTCCTTTCCGTTCAGGTTTTTCCTATTCATCAGGTATCGTTTCCCACCCCCCCATGCCCCCGGCACGCTCGCTGCTATCGCAGGTCCTGGCGCTGCTTCCCCGGGCCCCGGGAGGGAGGATGCGGTATGCTGTTTTCAAGGAGCATCGGCTTTGGCACAAAAAAAGAATCGATCTGTGGATGCTGCTTCGTTTGGGTACACTTCTACCGCAAACATCGCATATACATTCCAAAAATCGATTCCTGGCGGCCGATCTTCCTTCGGCCTGTTGTTATGATCTTACCCTTTCGTGGCTGCTTCCGCAATAAACCTGTGGTTTAGTATGGATCATTCCTCCCAGAAGAGTTCATCCAGCGTTTTCCCCAGCGCTTTGCAGATCGCGCGGCACAGATTGATGGTCGGATTATAATCCCCTTTTTCGATGGCATTGATGGTCTGCCTGGAGACCCCTACTTGATCGGCCAGATCCTGCTGTGACATATCAAGACCGGCTCTGGCAGCCTTTAATCTGAGATTTTTCATAAGCACTCTCCTTCAGTCTTCTTCATCCGTCTCTTTGGAGGTGCGGATCTTCTTCAAGAACACGACCAGAAAGAGCTCGAGGAACATCACCGCACATGCGAGGTTCAGGATGGAAGTCCCCGGCCTGCCGTTCACCCCCAGCCTTCCTTCCAGAATGGCAGTGATGGAGATCACAAGATTGATGGCACCGATGATCCCGAAAATGATGAGGAGGCTTTTTTCTTTCTCTCTCAGGGAAAAATATGCCTCATGCCATACGCAGTAGGTGACAAAGGCCATGACCCCCGGGAAGATCGAAACCGCATACAGTACGTAGCCCTGTACAGGCAGCAGTTCCAGCGCGTCAATGGTGATGGCCAGGAACATGCAGATGAGGATCGTCATAAACCCCAGGCAGTACGCCCTTCCGCGTTCCAGCTGCTGACGCTCATCATAGTCTTCGTTTTTCTTTGACACAGCCAGAAAGACCACGATGGTCAGGATCAGCAGGATGATCACGAAGATCCACAGGGCAAAAACCGGGTCCTCCCCGGAAGCGCGCCAGGTCATCTCGTAATTTATACGGACCACCGCATCCCCGCCGAAGTTTTCAAACCCCATGTCCTGTGCCAGCTGCCCGGCCTGTCTTGCGGGACAGAGGTTTTCTTTAGCAAATTCCATGAAGCTGTCAGAATCCGTGAAATAGGTATATACCGCGCTGTACTGCCCTGCCGGAAGGTCCATGACCGTATCGGCAAAAAGGTATCCCGCACAGGTGGAGAAGAGCTGCTCCCCTTTGCTGTCAAAGATCTGGATCACTGTAAGGAAATGCGCATCGGAGGGACCGAGCTCCATTATTTTGTTTTTGTCCGTTCCCTCCGGCAGCCATCCGTAGCTGATCCGGTAGTTTCCGTCCCGGGCGATGGTAAAGTCGGTGGTGGTACTCCCGGGCGTGACCGTTCCGTCCTTTACCGTGATCTCGTGCGTCCATTTTGAGTTAGAATAATTCCCGCCCTTTTCGTCTTTTGAAAAAAAGAAGGGCAGCAGGATGATCCCGAGCGCCAGGGTGAGGATCAGGCAGATGAATATGTTTTTTTTCTTTTCCATTTCGGACCTCCTTTTCGGCAGCCTGTCAGTCTACTCTTTGACTCCCTGTGAAAATGATACTACTACCCGCCTTACATTCTGTCAAGTATATTTTACATTTTGCTATCAAGTTTTCAGGGACAAAAAAAGCAGGGTCTAAAGTCTATACCTGGTTTTACGTCCAAAGGCTTCAAGTTTTTTTCCGGATTTGATCATGACTGATACGCGGCGGCCCGTGCCTTAAGGCCGCCGCTGGTTGTGGTTCGGTACCGGAAGTGCCTGCTTTCGTACCGAGTGTCCGACACGGGTATCGAACCCGTTCACCCCGTCCCTGCCCGGGTATGCAGTCCTAAATGCTTGTCAGACATAAGAAAAGGGCCTATCCCTTTTCGGATAGACCCATGTCTTTCGGTGCAGGAATATGCCTACTCCTTAAAGCGGCTCCTAAGCCGCGGATCTATCCCTATATTTTGCGCAAAATCATATCCTGATCTTCCGGTTTCGGGCGCACAGACAGTAAACATCCATAAACTTTCAGCAGATGCGCTCTTTCGGGTGATCGGGTTATAGATTTTTGCCAGGTAGTTTTTCATTCTTATCCTTTTCCTCAAAAAAATGCCTGCTAATTATTTTGCGTTGTACGCAAAAAAGATTAGGCAGGCACTTCCTATGTGGGAACTTTACACCATAAGATCCCACGTGTCAACAAAAAATTTTCGGCTCGCTATGAAAGCTCTGCCACCCGGTCTTTGTATCCGGCATAGAGTTTGCCGTCCCTCTCTTCCAAAATGTAATGATCCCGGTCATCGGCGCAGATCGTCACATCCTTCAAAATCCGCTCCCCGTCCTCTTCAGCGTCCATCGCCCCCAGCGGAATTCGGAAAAACTTCAGGTGCTCTGTAACGCCCCATGCGGAGACATCACATAAGAGGTATACATTGCCCTGAAACACCCTTGATAACCTGATCATATCTCCTTTTGAGTCCGATCATCCACCCTCCGTCTCCCAGACAGATTTCCGCAGTGAAAAAAAGTTGTCAGGGGGACTGTCCCCCTGACAACTTTCAGAAGTCTTCTCTGGTCCAGTGGAAGGAAGGCATCATCCGCATTTTGAACAGGTTTCGGGCGTGGAGGGTATCGATCCGCTCCTTGTGGGCCGCATTCTCAATCTCTCCGGTGCGGATGTAGCGGTCCAGCTCCGCGTAGGTAAAGCCCAGGTTGTCCTCGTCGGTCCGGCCGCACAGGCCGTCGCTGGGCGCCTTCTCCGTAAAGTGTGCCGGAAGGCCCAGCTGGGTGCCCACCGCCTTTACCTCCGCAACGGTAAGGCCCGCCATGGGGCTGAAATCCCCGGCGGCGTCGCCGTATCTGGTGCTGTATCCCACCCAGTCCTCGGAGAGGTTGCAGGTATTGACCACGCGCCCGTTGTAGCACTGGGACACCGCATATACCGTGGCCATGCGAAGGCGGGGTGCCAGATTGATCCGGGCCTGATCCGTAAGTTCGATGCCTCCGGCCCCCAGCTGCGCCGTGATCCCCTGATAGGCATCTTTGATATTGACTTCATAGGAGCGGATTCCGATGGTCCGGACCACCTCCCGGGCCACATCGATATCCGGCTGCACATCGTTGGGCATCAGGACGCCGATGACCCGGTCTTTTCCCAGGGCCGCCGCGCAAAGGGCCGCTGCCACGGAAGAGTCCTTGCCTCCCGAGATCCCCAGCACTGCATTGCACTCCGGACCGTTTGCGTCGAAGAACTCCCGGATCCACCGGATACACTGCTCTGTCACTTTTTCCGCGTCGAATTCATACATCCTCTCGCCCCTCCAATAGGCGCCTTTCGTCTCTTCCAGATACCGGTACACATTCTCCGGCACCAGGTCCCGGATATCCGGAAGTCTCCCCTCCAGATACGCCTCCCGGACCCGGGTGGAGGAGACATCCCCGTAAGGAAACTCCAGGAAGGTAAAGTGCTCCTTCCAGGGTGTGAAGTTTTCCGGAAGTCCGGCTTTGCTCTCCTCACCGGTGAGGCCCCGGGTAAAGATCACGAATTCGTATTCCCGGGCCAGGTCCTCCGCCATGTACCACTTTCCCAGCTTCTCCAGCTGGTCCGCGCCGATGGCCAGGACGATCCGCTTCCCGGTATGCTCCCGGAACCAGCGGGCCGTATTGTAGGTCCTGCCGTCGGTTTTTTCGGCGTCTCCCTCCACCTCCGAGACCCCGGCCACGGAAGCGGGAACAGCGCCCCGCAAAAGCTCCGCCCGGGTGTGAAGGTTTAAGGCCTCTCCGCCGGAAAACCCCTTCCACTCCCGGCTGAACCGGTCCGCGGAGGGGAGATAACAGATCTCCGCCTCCGGGAACCGCTCCCGCAGAGCAGTCCCCATGGCCACATGGGCTTTGGTGGGCGGGTTAAAGGTCCCCATGATCAGGATCAGACGATGATCACTCATGTGACATTCTCCAGTCGATACAGCGCTGCAGATACTCCACATACTCCGGGTTCTTGCACATTCCCTTGCCGGAGATGTCAGAGATCTTGGCCACATCCTGGCCATTGCAGCGGGTGGTCTTCATGACGATGTTCAGGGGCTCCTCGTCGGTGTCGTTGGAGATGTAGGTCCCGATACCGAAAGCCACCTTGGCTCTTCCCTTGAAATGGGTATTCAGACGGTCCGCCCGCTCAAAATCCAGACTGTCGCTAAAAAGAAGGGTCTTGGCCGAGCCGTCGATCCCCAGCTCTTTGTAATGCGCCAGGATCTTTTCCCCCCATTCCACCGGGTCTCCGGAGTCATGCCGCACGCCGGAAAAGAGAGTGGCATAGGTCAGCTGGAAGTCCTTCAGGAAGCAGTCCGTGGTGATGGCATCCGTGAGGGCGGTTCCGTTTAAGATCCCGTACTCTTTGACCCATGCATCCAGTGCGTACCAGTTGGAATAGGCCGGGTTGTGCTTGTGATTTCCCTGTCCCACGCACATGATCCATTCATGGGCCATGGTACCCACGGGGCTCAGGCCACACTGCTTTGCCAGATACACATTGGAGGTACCCACGAAACGGGAGCCGGGGTAGGTTTCTTCCGCCAGGCGCTTTACCGCCAGCTCCTGGGCCTTGGCGCAGAGCCGTCTGCGGAGGCCGAATTCACTGAAGCTGGAGATGTTGTATTTTCCGCTCTTAAGCCACCCGATCTTTTCCTCCAGACGGCGGGAGAAGCTTTCCATGAGCTTCTCTTCGTCGTAGCGGGTGCGGAAATAGACCTCGTTTACGATGGCCAGGGTGGGGATCTCGTACATGGAGGTGTTCAGCCAGGTCCCCCGGGTCTCGATGGACAGGCCGCAGGGATCATCGGTGCCGATGTCGAAGTCCTCGAAACGGGGCTTCCAGAGGCGCAGGAAATCCACATAGGATCCCTTGATCCACTTGATGTTGTTCAGGTAGTCCAGCTCCTCCTCCCGGAAGCGGAGGGCGCAGTAGGCCCTGATCTGATTTCGGATCTCCTCCACCATCTCCGGTGTGAAAAAGACATCCTCATTGCGGCATTTGAAGCTCCAGGTGGTCTTGTAATCGCTGAACTGATGGTAGATGGCCTGTCCCATGCTGAATTTGTACATGTCGGTTTCCAGCAGGCTCTGTATGATGGGTTCCATGTGATCTCCTTCCGTTGTCTGTAAAAGTGCCTGCGGCAGGGTCATGCCGCTGATTCTAAAGGACTGCTTCAAAGGACTGCCTGGGGGAGCTTATCCCGGAAGAATGCTTCCGCCAGCTGCTCTAAGTCCGCGGGATCCTTTGTCCCTGCGGTCTCATAGGCAGAGTGCATGGCCAGCTGGGCCAGACCAATATCCGCGGTGGCGATGGAGAGCTGGGTGTTTGCGATATTTCCCAGGGTGGAGCCTCCCGGCGTATCCGCGTGATTCACAAACTCCTGCAGCGGCACTCCCGCTTTTTTGCAAAGGAGCTTGAACACGGCTGCGGAAGCGGCATCCGTGGTATACTTCTGGTTGGCGCTGTATTTGAGGACGATGCCGGCGTTTAAGCGGGGACGCATTTTGGGGTCCGCCTTCTCCGTATAGTTGGGATGGGCCGCATGGGCATTGTCCGCGGAGAGGAGAAAGCCCGAGGCCACCAGACGAAGGAAATCCTCCGCGCTCATGGACAGGCTCTCCCGAAGGCGTGAGAGCACATCCGGCAGGAATGTGGACTCCGCCCCCTGTTTGGTGCGGCTTCCCACCTCCTCGTTGTCAAAGATGCAAAGCACGGAGATGCCCGCATTGTCCGCTTCTCCGGCCCGGAGAAACCCCTTCAGGCCTCCGTAGCAGCAGGCCAGGTCATCCAGTCTGGGAGCCGAGAAAAACTCCCCTTCCGCGCCCCAGAAGGATGCCTTTTCCCGGGTCACCAGCGTCAGGTCCGCGGACAGGATCTCCTCCGGCTTTACCTTCAGCTCCTTTGCGATCAGTTCCGTCAGGGTCTCCCCCTCCTTCTGGGTAAAGAAGGGAAGCATCTCCTTCTGAATACTGCGTTTGCCCGTGTTTTCCGAATCCCGGGACATATGGATCGCCAGAGAGGGGATCAGCAGCAGGTCCCGGTCCGGATAGACCAGCCTCTGCACGGGTCCCTCGGGAGTATCCAGAAAGACCCTTCCGGCCACGGAGAGGGGCCTGTCAAACCAGGTATCCCGGATCATGCCACCGTACCCTTCGATGTTCAGCCGCACGATGCCCTCGGAGGTCATCTCCGGGGAGGGCTTGATCTGGAAGGTGGGAGAATCGCTGTGGGCGGCGTAGATGTGGAACCCGTCCGGCTTTTTCTTCGGGATCCGGAAGGCGATGAGGGAGGAGCTGTTTCGCCGCACAAAGTAAGCGCCCCCCTTTTTGATCTTCCAGGACTTTCGCTCGGAAAGCTCCTCACACCCGCTCTCTGCCAGCTCCTTTGCCACGTTCTCCACGGCGTGGAACCGGCTGGGGCTTTTTTCGATAAATGCTGCCAGTGCCTGTGCGCAGGACCCGGCTTCCTTTTGTTTTTTCATGGGATCGTTCACTCCTTTTTCTTTGGTGCGTTTGGGTCTATTCTATCATATTTTCCGGTCAGAGGCTTCGAAATCCCGCCGAAGATGCAAAAAGGAGCATCTGCCCATGAGCGGATCCTCCTTTTGGCTACGTTTTGGTATTCCGTTGTCAGAGATTCCCGGTGTCGATGGTATCCACGGCGTCGCAGTTGGGCACCGTCCCTTTGGCCCAGGGACTCCCCACATCGCATCTGCCGTGATGGTACTGCTCCGTCATGGCATTTTCCTCCTGCCCCTCCTCCACGGAGACCTTCAGGCGGCTGACGCCGGCTTCCATTTTCCCGTCGATCATACGGATGACTTCATCGATATCCATGGCATTTCCTCCTGTGTGTGGTCCGGCTCAGCTTCCCGCGTATGGTGCGGATCCCCTGTGCTGCCGCCGGTCAGTTTTTTCTCTCTGCAAGGCACCGGGAGCGGAAATACGCCCCCACGAAGATCGCAGGAGAGTTCCAGTAGATGGCGATCTCATTGGTGTCCGCGGAAAAGGTTTCGTCCAGGTAATACTTCGCAGCGGGGGCATCCCCAAGCTTCTCCTTGGTCATGGGGTAGGTGTGATGCTTGTTGGGTCCGCCGGAGATCAGACCCGGCACTGGCTCCGGGATGTCATCTGCCCCGGAAGGCCTGTGATGGGGATTTTGAACGGAGCGCTCCCCAAATCCCGTGACAAAGCAAAGGTCCAGGGCGTTCAGCCCCAGGGCATAATCCCATTGCAAAAGGGCTGCGTTTTCATAGGATGCCTCCCCGGTGAGGATCGATGCCAGGATCAGGCTCATGGCATTTCCCAGGATGGGCAGGATGCTCCCCCATCCGTATCCGCCGACGGAAAGTGCGGTGCCGTAGCCGGACTTTTCCGTCAGGGCCGCGATGGATCCGCAGGCCTCCAGAAACTGCTTCTTCAGGGCGCCGTACAGGGTCTCCCCCGCTTTTTCCTTCAGCACGAAAAGGCAACAGCTGGCCCCCAGGCCGCTGACATCCGCCCATCCGTAGGCCGTCACGTTCAGGCCTTCGGAAAAGAGGGCCTCAGCCTTTTCCCGGTAGGCTGCCTCTCCCGTGACAGCATAGAGCTCGCAGGCCGCCCAGAACAGCTCGTCCTTGACCTCCCGGTCTCCGTACATCCCGGTATGAACCCCCTCCGGATTGGTATAGGGGACAAACTCCGGATGCGCTTCCAGCCATTTGTCTGCCTCCAGCGCTGCCCCAAGCATCCGGTCCGCAAAGTCCGGATCGAAGGCTTTATACACTCTGACAGCCAGAGCCAGGCAGGCGCAGGCCGCCGCTGTGGCACAGTGAGAGACCGGCATCAGGTATTCCGGCTCGTGATCGTCCTGGGGCATGATAAAGGGTGCAACCCAGGCCTTGGTCAGCTTATGATGGAAGGCCCCGTCCTCCCGCTGCATCTGTAGCATCCACTCCAGCTCATACCGGGCTTCATTCAGGATATCGGGGATGCCGTTTCCGCTTTCGGGGATGTTTAAGGGATCCTCGCATCCGCTCTCAAAAAGAAGCCACGCATAGAGCATATGCGCCACCGTAACGGCGCCGGGACCCACGTATTTTCCGTAATCCCCCGCATCATGCCATCCGCCGATGACGGTCCGTTTCATCTCCGGGTTCTCCCACAGGGCGGCAGGCGCGGTGTGGCAGGCGGGATGCACGAACTTCCCGGCGTATTTTTCCTCCAGATCGCATCCGCAGCGCTGAAAATACAGTCCCTTGATCAGTGCGTTTGTCACCGCTTTCCAAGGGTCCCGTTCCACCCGGATCTGTCTGGTCTCCTCCCCCAGGGTAAGCTGATATGTCCCCGCGGGCAAACGCCCCAGATCCGCGATCTGCACCCGGTCTCCGGAGGCTTCATCCGGTTCGGGGAGCTGAAGGGACACGGATTTGACCGTTTTTCCGTCCCCGTCCGAAAGGGTGAGCGGTCCCTCTCCCAGCACTGCCACCCGCACCGGCAGGGACTCCGCGTAGCCTGTCTGATTCATGCGTATGGCAGAAAATGACTGTTCCATGTTTTTCTCCTTCGGTGCGGCGCTGCGTGATCCGGTCCGTTTTTTACATGTATAGCTTATTTATTATACGGGTTTGCGCCGGGAAATGCACTTTGATTTCTGCCAAAAAGGAACCGTTTTTTGTGATGAATACGACTGCTTCGACTGGTGCATGAAGCGGAAGGCAGAAGGGAAGAGCAAACACTTCGGCTTTTCCTTCCACGGAAGTCCCGAGCTTTTAGAGAAGATCCTGGACGACCATCCGGAGGTGGAATTCGTACAGATCCAGCTGAACTACTTAGACCGCACCGTCCCCTTCTGTCACAGCATTTCTTTTGTTTTCTTCATCACGTCACAGAGGATCTCAAGATTCTTTTCCACATCACCGCACTCCAGCGAATGGTTGCATCCCGGATAGGAGATCAGCGGGATTTTTCTCTCTTCAGCCAGTTTCCGTACTTCCTCCCAGTCCGCCCAGGGATCGGCATCTCCGGAAAAGGCCATGACGCGGCCGTCCCGATCCGGTGCGTAGCAAAATGTCGCCTCCACCGGAGTGTACCAGATCTGCTTTGGATCGATTTCCCTCTCTTTCGCATACCTGGCGGCGATCACGGTACCGATGCTTTTCCCGATAAACAGAAGTTCCTCATACTGCGAAAGCTCTGCTGCATCCAGCATCTCACAGGCCTGTCCGTAGGCGGTCTCCGCCGCCAGATGCATCTTGGAAAGATCACCCCGGATCTGGGTGGGAAGGTCATGATATGTGATATACAGCAGTTCATATCCTGCAAACCGCACCATCTTTCGGGAATAATACAAAAGAGGCATATCCTTGTGATAGCCGACTCCCGGCAAAATCACGGCCAGTTTCTTCTCTTCCATCTTTTTCTCCTCATCCGGGCCGTCAGGATCCGGTCTATATCCGGATCTTCCGCGTCCCCTCCGAGGTATTGTCCGCGACCGCGAAGCATTTGTCAATCCGGGAGAGGAAAGAAGGGGACGGTTCCTGACACCCAGGAACCGTCCCCTTTTCTCATTCTCTCATTTTCTCTTTTTTCTACTTTCTGAGAAGTCCGTAGGACTGCAGGATCCCTCGAAACTCAGGAGAGTCCCCGAAGCCCTGCTCGATGACCGTCATGCGATCCATGCCGTTATCCAGAGCGCTGACCCAGAAGGCGAAGCCGTCAGGGTCGTCAGCGGGATTTCGGTTCAGGAGTGACAGGTACAGGGTGTTTACGAACTCCCTGTTGGAGGTGTTCTTCGCCAGGTATTCCTCGGAGAAGAAGAACCCTTCCACCGCCACCCGCTGGGCTGTCATCTCGTGCCCGCTGATAAGGCCGGCCCAGAACTCTTTTCCGCCCGCCTCTGCGGGTCTATTCAGGATCGTGTTGTAGAGGCGCTCCACGTAGGCATTCACCTTTGCCTCATCCACATACAGGTTCGCGTCGCTGGGCTGATTGTCCGCCTCCGTCAGGGCGATCTCACCACGGGTGATCCCGTAGGACTCACAGATCCCGGAGAATTCCCCGGAGCTTACGAAGCCTGCCAGGACCCACTTGCGGCTGTAGCCCTGCTCCAGGGTGGTCTTCCAGAATGCAAATCCTTCTGGATCGTTAGTCCGGTTTCTCCCCTCTCCGAAGAAGGTCTTGTACATCCGGCTCAGGAACACATCGTTGTTTACATTCGCCCGCAAAAACTCATCTGACTCCAGCACGAAGAACTTTGCACACTCCGCCGCGGGCATGCCGTGATTCAGGATGAGGTCGGACCAGAACTCGATGCCCTCCGTTTCCGGTGCCCGGTTCAGGATAAAGGCGTACATCCGGGCCACGAAGGCGTGGACGCGGCCGTTCGGGGTCTGATCATAGATGTCCACGTAGGGGAACTGATCTTCCTCGGACACTTCCTCGGAGGAATCTGCCGACGGGGTGTCACCGGAGCCCGGAGTCGGATCCGGAGTCGGAGTTGGTGTCGGGGTCGAAGTTGGTGTCGGGCCAGGTGTCGGCGTACTCCCGGGAGCCGCAATGCGCACCACCAGCTGAACCGGCGCCGAATCCAGATGATTCCGATCCCCGGAAATCTTATACCAGACATAATAGGTTCCTTCCGCGTACGCATACGGAACACCATAGCTATAGGAATCCGATGAAGGCGGCACATCCTTTTCCGTGCCCAGAGCGTAGAGCAGATATCCGTCCTCCGTTTCTCCCTCAGACACGAGATCCTGCCAGCTTCCGTTGTAGGTCAGCTGCAGCGCTGCTGGCGCCTTACGCAGGACCGGTGCGGCCTTTTCGATGGTCAAAACCGCCTCCGTAAAGGCGAGCACATAGTTGTCACCCGCGCTCAACGATCCCTGGCGGATCCGGTATTCGCCCACGGATTCGCCTGCGGAGCGGCTCAGGGTTCCCGTCAGACTGTCCCCCTGCGCCAACCCCGTGACAGTGTAGGTCAGCGCCGGATCGGACTCCCCGTATGCCTTGCGGATGTCATTGGCGGAAACGGATATGTTTTTCCGTCCGATGGTAACCGTCACATATGCGGGATCGATGTCGAAATGGGATGCATCGCCTGCCAGCCTGTAATAAACATAATAGGTCCCGGCATCGACGCCCTGAGGCACCGAGGCGCTCCAGCCCGTGGCAGGAACGGAAGATCCGCTCACACCAAGGGCATATTGAACGGTACCGCCGTTTGCCGCTCCCGCCGTGACCAGCGTCTGGCCAGTCCCGTTATAGGTCAGACCGGTCTTTGCCAGGACTTCGGAAGTATACGAAGCCGTAGCCAGAACGGGATCCAGCGAGTAAATGTAGAGTTTTCCGTTGCTGTCATTTTGGTTATTTCCGGCCCAGTAGACTTTTCCATTATCACAGACCGGCATTTCGCAGGGATTGAGCCTGGCGGATGTGGAAAAAAGGGTGGCACTGCGCGTTACATTTCCGTTTGCGTCCAAAACCATGTAGTAGACACCTTCATAGGTGTATCCCCTGCTGAGCTCATAAAGAACGATGATGCGCTGATCTTCCGTGACCACCGTCTGCACATTGGAGATCGCGTAGTCCGTCCCGTAGGAGGAAAGCCATTTTACGCCGTAATTCGTTACATTTGTGCGTCCGTTATTCCCGGCCAGCCCCGACCTGGTACCCACAGTCGTGTACGCGGAGGAATCGGCCAGATTCCCGAAGGGATCAAAGATCTGGATGAAGATCTCCTCACTTTCATTTTCCGCGTTTGCATTCAGTGACTGCACCGACTGGGCCACAAAGGCGACTTTTCCGTTGGAAAGAGGCGCGAGCCCGCCCATATGCGCAAAGTTCTCATTCACCACATACATATCATAGGCATCGAATGCGCCGTCCTCCACCCAAAAGTCAAAGACGCCGCCTTCGTTCACGGTGCCGCCTGACAGATTCACGGCGCAGGCCGTAAAGGTCCTGTCATAGCAATCCCCCTCGCTCATATAGACAAATCCGTTTGCGGTGGGAACCACTCTCTGCGCAAAGGAATGGGATTCATAGAACGTCCCCACATTCACCTTGGACATATCACCAATGTTTACGGAAAAAACGGAATTGCTTTGATGACCGCTGTACATCTCTCTTGCATAGTGCACGGACAGAACATTCCCGGAGATGGCTGCGTCGCAGTTTCCTCCGTCAAAAGGAATCTTCGTATAGAACTCATCACCATAGTAACCTGCCAGGCTGGAGCTGCCGTTATCCCCGGTAGTCGCAAGATGATGTCCCTGACTGTCGTATTTGGAGATAAAGATGGTCTCCCTGGAAGTGTCGTCCGTGGTATTGGTCTCACCGGTCACCAGGTACAGATTTCCGCTGCTGTCACTCAGGCAGGTGCCGAAGATCGGATGCTGCTTCGTCAGCGTGACAGATCCGGAAACCGGGACGCCGTTATTCGTCCGGTATACCGTCACTGCAGAATCCGAGTCCACCGCATACCAAAGATTCCCGTCAGGTCCCTGAAACTGTGCCACATTGGTGACGCCATCCCAGTTGCGGTACTGTCCTGTGGCCTCCACGCGCACCGCAAGTCCTGTCTCGGCAGAAGAAGATGTCGCAGCATGGCTGCAGGTGTGGGGTGCAATAATGAGGAGTGAAAAAAGTAGAACGGAAAGGATCACAGAGCGCATTTTTCTCATTTGTTTTTACCCGTAGATTCCATGGCCGGATTTTTGTTTACCCGAAAATTATAGAAAAAGAGCGTGCAGATTGCAAGAAATCCCAACAGTGGGGATCGGGGACGGTTCCTGGGTGTCAGGGACGGTTCCTGGGTGTCAGGGACGGTTCCTGATCCCCAGGAACCGTCCCCGACTGTCACATCTCCACTTGTCCCGTCACGCCGCAGGTTTCGCAGGTCGTATGCTGATCGGCAAAGAGGCAATGGATCTGTCCGGTACCGTTACACCGCTCGCAGTTTCCGGTCCCATGGCAGTATTCGCACCGTTCTGTGCCGGATCCGCCGCAGTGGTTACAGGTGGCACCGTCCACGGAATTGACCCCCGTACCGTTGCATCCAAAACAGGTACTCCTCCCGGTTCCGCCGCAGCGGGTACATTTGCCGCCGTTGCAGATGGGATTTAAGCAGGTAACGACGCCGGTCCCGTGGCAGCTCCCATAGCGCACATCCTTCGCTGCAGGATCGGTGTCGCCGGGGCAGAAGATCCCGGACCCCAGACAATCGGGGCAGGTGATCATGGTCTTTTCGATATGATAGTCATTCTGAACCGTCTCGGAGATTTCGGTGGACACGTTGCAGGTGCTTTCCAGGCTCTCCAGAAAGGCCTTCGCCAGGTCCCGCGCGTTCCGGAGCACGGTATCGTCCGTAACGGAGCCGCCCTCTCCCACATCCTCCAGTGTGATGGAGACGGTTGCATCCTCCTTCAGATATCCTTTTTCATCACTGATCCGGATCAGGTCATCCATGGCCTTCTCCAGAGACTGACCGACGATGGTCTCCTCCCCGAATGCCTCCACGGCATCCTCGTTTTCATGGACGATCCCGATCACCTGCTCCTTGCTGTCCAGATACAACAGGACGCTGGGGTTGATGGATACCCGAATGGTGCACGCATAGGATTCGGGGATCACATCGATGACCGGTGGTTCAGGTTCCGATTCTTCCTGCGCTCCCTCGGTCTCCTGCAAAGCACCCTGGATGGCGTCAGCGGCTTCTTCCATGGACTCTGCCGCCTGAAGCGCCGCCTCCGGCGAAGGGGTTTCCGGTACGGTCACCGAAGAGGATGCGCCGCTCTCCTGCGCGCCGGTGCCACCCACCGCATCCTTCGAGGAAGCCCCGCATCCCGAAAAACAAAGGATCAGGGCAGCAAAGACTGCCATCATTTTCATTCGTATTCTGTTTTTGTTCATGTCATTCTCCCGGTTGTCGTGTTTTTTCATGTCACGAAAATGCAAAACCATCAAAGCAAATATACCAAATCTGCCGAGGCCGCACAAGCGCTGGAGATGACAGTGGGGGACGGTTCCTGACACCCAGGAACCGTCCCTGACACTCAGGAACCGTCCCCGATCCCCAGGAACCGTCCCCCACCACCACTTGCGCGGGGAAAACGGTCTTCGTATAATAAAGGGCAGAATCTGGATCAGGAAAGGATAGACATATGAGTCAAACGAATCAGCCTTCCATCAACCCCATCACCTCCATGGACTACCCCGATGTGGATGTCATCCGGGTGGGGGATACCTACTACATGGTGAGCACCACCATGTATTTCATGCCGGGGTGCGAGATCCTGCGCTCCTTTGACCTGGTGCACTGGGAGCATGCGGCATATGTCTATGAGCGGCTGGATTCCACTCCGGCGCAGCGCATGGAGGACGGTGCGAACATCTACGGACAGGGCATGTGGGCGGCCAGCCTGCGATATCATGAAGGGGTCTTCCACATCGTCTTCGTGGCCAACGATACCCATAAGACCTACCTCTTCCGGTCCGGGGACATCCGGGGCCCCTGGGAGAAGTCGGAGATCGAAGGATTTTATCATGACAATTCCCTGCTCTTTGACGACGACGGGAAGGTATACATCGTCTCCGGAAACCGGGAGATCCACCTGACGCAGTTAAAGGATGACCTCACGGGCCCTGCGGAAGGCTGGGAGGATACCGTCATCGTCAGGGATGCGGCGGATGCCCCCCTGGGATATGAGGGCGCGCATTTTTATAAGATAGGCGGAAAATACTACCTCTTCCTGATCCACATCCCGAAAAACGGAAGGCGCACGGAGGGCTGCTTTGTGGCGGATCGTCCGGAGGGACCGTATACCGGCGGGGATATCTGCGACGACGACCGGGGATACTGCGGCTCGGGATGCGCACAGGGGGGGATCGTGCAGACCCCGGAAGGGGCTTGGTACGCCATGCTCTTTCAGGACAGCGGCGCCGTGGGGCGGATCCCCATCCTCATCCCCATGACCTGGCAGGACGGCTTCCCGGTTCTGGGAGACGCGGGGAAAATCCCGGAGTCCTTCGACATCACCAGCACCCGTCCGGACTACCAATACGCACCTTTAACAGGAAGCGATGACTTCCGAAATGCCCCGGATGCGGCAGACGGCTCCGCGGACAGCTTCGGGTTCCGGAGCAGATGGCAGTTTAACCACGAGCCGGACCTTTCCCTCATCACCCGGGATCCCGCGAAGGGCACCGTCACCTTCCGCACCGGGAATGTGGTAAAGAATCTGGTGCAGGCCAAAAACACCCTCACCCAGCGCACCACTTATCCGGGGTGCAGCGCCCGGGTCACCCTGGATGCGGCAGGGCTGCAGGAGGGAGACTATGCCGGGCTGTGCCTCTTAGAGAGCGCCTACGCCTTCCTGGGGGTCACCAGACGGGGCGGACAGCTGTATCTGGTCCGGGCTGACCGGATCATCGAGGATCCGTCCATCTGGGGCATCCGAAAGGACGAGGAGCCCGCGGCGGAATCGGTGCTGGAGCCCCTCACCGAAAGCTGCGTCACCCTGGAAGCCCACGCGGACTTTACCATGATGAAAGATGAAGCATGGTTTGCAATCGTGAAAGACGGCGCCTCCCGTCAGATCGGCGACGTCTCAAAGCTCCGGTTCCGGCTGGATCATTTCACCGGCGTCCG
Source organism: Lachnospiraceae bacterium (assembly GCA_017543485.1). Classification (GTDB taxonomy): domain Bacteria; phylum Bacillota; class Clostridia; order Lachnospirales; family Lachnospiraceae; genus AC2028. The sequence continues at coordinate 18,063 of JAFYFY010000012.1, forward strand.
GTTCGGGCTCTTTGCCTTCAGCACGAAGCAGGCCGGAGGAAGCGCCGCATTCTCCGATTTCCGATACGAAGGAGTGTAAAAGATGATCCAGCAGCTTCGCAAACAGATTGGCAGCTTTTTTCTCGGCAAGGAATCCGTCACCCTCCAGGTGCTGACCTGTCTCCTGGCCGGCGGGCATCTTCTCATCGAGGATGTGCCGGGGGTGGGAAAAACCACCCTGGCCCGGGTGCTGGCTGCCAGCGTCTCGGCAGACTTCGGACGCATCCAGTTTACCCCCGATACCCTGCCGGGGGATGTGACGGGGTCCAGTGTGTACAACCAGAAGACCGGGGAGTTCGACTACCGCCCCGGGGCGGTGATGCATCATTTCCTGCTGGCGGATGAGATCAACCGCACCTCTCCCAAAACCCAGTCCGCGCTGTTGGAAGCCATGGCGGAGGGACAGGTGACGGTGGACGGGACCTGCTACCCCCTGCCGGATCCCTTTATGGTGCTGGCCACCCAGAATCCCACGGAGTTTCTGGGGACCTATCCTCTCCCGGAGGCCCAGCTGGACCGCTTTATGATGCGGATCTCCATCGGCTACCCGGAGAAGGATTCCGAGGTGGCGCTGACCCGAAATGCCCTGGAAAACCGGACCGTGCGGGATGCGCAGCCGGTGTGCACCCTGGAAGACCTGAAACGGATGCAAAAGGAGACCGGATCCGTCCGGGTCAGCGAGAAGCTCCTGGAATATATCCGGGAGATCACGGACCTCACCCGGCACGAAGAGAGCTTTGTCATCGGGGTCAGTCCCCGGGCCACCATTTTCCTGGCTCAGGCCGCCAGGGCCAGAGCCTATCTGGAGGGACGGGATTTCGTAAAACCCGATGATGTGAAGGCGGTCTGCATCCCGGTGCTGCATCACAGGCTCAGTCTCACACCCCAGGCCCGGATCGCGCAGAAGGACATCGACGCACTGCTAAAGGCCCTGATGTTAAAAGCCAAAGTACCCATGGAGTAACCCATGCGAAGAAACCGGATCATCCTGGCAGCCCTTTGGATCCTCTCCCTGGTGGGCATCAGTTTCTACGGGGGGCCTGTTTCCTATGGGTTTTTCACGGTCCTCACTCTCCTGCCCCTGGTGAGCCTTCTGTATCTGGTGATCGTGCTGTTTCGGTTTAAGATCTACCAGACCTTCGAAGGAAAGGAGCTGGTGGCAGGGCATATGGTCCCATTCTTTTTCACCCTTCAAAACGAAGATCCCTTCACCTTCTCCGGCGTCCGCGTGACCTTCTATGCAGACTTTTCCGAGATCGACGGCCTCAGTGACAAAACCGAATACGAGCTCCTCCCCCGGACCAGCATCACCAGACAGACCGGCCTCATCTGCCGCTACCGGGGAGAATATCATGTGGGCATCAAAGCCGTGATCCTCACAGACTACCTGCGGCTCTTTCGCATCACCTACCAAAACCGGGAACCTCTGCGGGTCACGGTGCTGCCGGATCTGGTGACCCCGGAGGCCCTCCGGAGCATCGACGCGGAGACGCTCTCCAGACGGGAAGCCACCGGCGCCGGTGCCTGTCCGGATGTCACGGTCCGGGACTATCTCCCCGGGGACGATATCCGGCGCATTCACTGGAAGCTGGCAGCCAAAACAGGGGAGCTGTCCGTCCGAAACTCCGTCAGCGAGGAAAAGGACGGCGTGATCATCCTCCTGGACACGCTCCGGATCAGTGAAGCCCCTTCCGTTTATCTGCCGGTGGAAAATACCCTGCTGGAAAGCGCACTGGCCCTGGCCCTGTTTCTTCGAAACAAAAACATCCCCTCTTCCGTCTCCTACTCTCACGGCGGGCTGCACACCTGCGCAGTCTCGCATGATCAGCCCTTCGACGGTCTCTACCGGGAGTTGTCCGGGATCCGCTTCGAGACGGACGCGCTGCAGTCTGCATTTCTCACCGCTCTCACCGCGGACGGCACCCTCTTTTCCGCCCGCATCGCCCTGATCCTCACGGCAAAGGCCACGGAGGAGATCCTGACCTTTAGCAGGCTCCTTGGCGACGGCGGTACCGAGGTCGTCCTGTACCGGGTGATGCCCGGAGAGGAGGACGCTCCTCCCGTCAGCATCTCCCCCCATGTCACGCTCCTCACCCTCCCCGGCGGGTGCCGGGTGACGGACTATCTGTAAGGGCCAAATACCCGAAAGGAAACCGATCCCATTGATCTTTTTTGTGTATGACATGCTTCATATCCTGCCTCTGGCCCTGGCGGCGCTCCTCATCTTCTTCGGCTATACCGGAGCGGAGAGCGTCTCCTTTTCCATGTGCGTCTCCGGCCTGCTGCCGGCTGTACTCCTGACGCTCTTTCGGCATCTGCAGGCAAAGGGGCGCCTCCTTCTCTCGGGTCTTGTCCTCATGGGCGGAGTCTGGGCCGTGGTCCTCTACCGGCTCTTTGCAGACCGTCTGGAGCTATCGGATCCCGCCATGTTCCTGCCCTTTGCCCTCCTGTCTGCGGTTGC
>JAFYFY010000126.1 GCA_017543485.1 Lachnospiraceae bacterium
GTCCAGGGTCACGTCGTTGCGGTAGTCCTTCGGGAAAAGAGGGCGCATGGGGCGATCGATGACACGGCTGGTGAGCACGGCATTCTCGCTGGCCTTTCCCTCTCTCTTGTTGAAGCCTCCGGGGATCTTGCCCACGGCATACATCTTCTCCTCATACTCCACGGAGAGAGGGAAGAAATCGATGCCGTCACGGGGCTTGTCGGATGCGGTGGCGGTGGCCAGCACGGTGGTGTCGCCGTAGTGCATGAACGCACATCCGTTGGCCTGCTTGCCCACACGGCCCACATCGACCTTCAGGCTCCTTCCTGCGAGCTGTAATTCATAAGTTCGGTACATAGTTCCTCCTTTCTGCCCTTCGGCAGAGATCTATTTCAGGAACAGAAAGCACCGAAACAACTAAACGACCCGCAGATTCTTTCTGTATTCCGTTTAGTGGTCTCGGATGCTGCTTTCCGTTCCGGGTTACCGTGATCGCACTTCCCGAAAAAAAGGAAATAGGAGAGGACTTCTCCGGAGTCCTCTCCTTTGCATATTACTTTCTCAGTCCGAGCTTCTCGATGAGAGCACGATATCTCTCAATGTCCTTGGACTTCAGATAGTCGAGGAGACCTCTTCTCTGTCCGACGAGCTTGAGCATGCCGCGGCGGGAATGGTGGTCCTTCGGGTTTGCCTTCAGGTGCTCGGTGAGCTCCTGGATCCGGGCGGTGAGTACCGCAACCTGAACTTCCGGAGATCCGGTGTCGCCGGGGGTTCTGGCATACTCGTTCATGATGGCTGTCTTTTTCTCTTTGGAAATCATAACTGTCCTCCTAAAATCACTGTTGGAACTGTATAACAGATCCGTTCCCACTCACCAGATACGAAGCCTCCGCCGGAGATGCGAAAGGCCGGGCATCGGTCACACACGACTTACACTTTACCATAGGATGCAGGGAAATGCAAGTATTACTTTCTGCCGCCCATTCCCCCCATTTCTTTTCCCTTGTTCTGCAGCTCGTTCTGCATGCCCATCTCCTTTCCCTTCTCCGGTCCCTTTTTCAGGCCTGCCTGTCGGAGATTCTCAAGGACCTGCCGGCTGATCTGCTTCGGGTTGACCTCGAACTCCCTGAGCGTCCCCATGTCCAGCTCCTTCACGGCATCGGAAAACTCCTTTGAGGCGGCAAAGGCTTTGATGGCCTGGGCATAGGCCGCCTCCGGCCTGATATCTCCCTTCACGGGGATCCGCAGCTCCGTCTTCCGCTGCACCTCGTAATAGACCACCGAGGCCATGCACAGCCGGGCGCTTTCCATCTCCTTCGCCGTCAGCTCGCCGCCCTGCCGCGCCGTCAGTGCCTCCAGCTGCTCCAGGGCTGCCTTTGCCCCCATCGCCGCGATCTTTTTGCTTCCCTCCAGCGTCTTCGCATCCTGTTCGATCCCACCGCGGTACGCGCTTTTGTTCTGTTCGTCGATCACGCTGGCCCGGATCTTTGTGCTGCGGATGCGCTTCTCGTCCAGCTCCAGCTCCTGCTCGTCCAGATCCACCCGGAGATCATCCAGCATCTTCAAGGAGTCCTTCATGGCAGCGATGCGCTTTTGTGCCTTCTGGTCCTTGGTCGCAGCGTCCTTTGTGTCCAGATAGGCGCCGATCTTCTCCGTCGCCTCCCGCTCCAGTCTTTGTGCCTCTTCGATGACCTTCTGACGCTCCTCCAGGGGCGCCGCCACCGAGAGGACGTGCAGCTTCCGATAGCTCTCCACCGCCTTCAGGTAGGCTTCCTTTGCGTTCTCGTATTCCTTACTTCCAAACCAGACTCCCTTTTCCGCCGCCTGATTGGCTTTGGCCGCGCTCACCAGCCTCTGGTTGAGTCCCTCCCATTCGGCGTTGCGCCTGCTCTCCGGGCTCTGCGAGTCCCTCTGCCTCGGCTCCTTGGGCAGCTTGTCCATAGCTGCCTGATACGTGGCCTGCTTCCCCTTGTTGATCTTTTCCAGGGCATCTTCGATATAGAAGATGCCGCCGCTCTGCATGGTCTCTAATCGGTCGCTGAGTCCGGTAGCGGTGGCGATATCCGCATCGATCCCCTCTCTAAGGCTCCGGTACCTGGTCAGAATCCCCGGAAGTTTGCTGCTCGTCAGAGCAGCTACCTGAGTCCGCGTAGCCTCCGCTCCACGATTCGTCTCATTTAACCGCTCCAGCTCATATTCCTCGGCGGCCTGCTGAAATGCCAGAAGGCTCTTTTCGATGTCTTCACGCGAGTATTTTCCGTCCTCAAACATGAGGATACACTGATGCAGGGACCACTCCATCTGCTGGTACCCCTTGGAGCCCACCTCCCCAATCTCCTCCTCCGCAGACTCCGGATGGGAGTGGGTCGATAAAAGCTGGCGCTCATAATCCTTCAGCTCGGACACGATATCCGCGGCACCCTTTTTGTAGTTCTCCAGCCCCTGCTGTACCCTCTGCAGCGTAGCCGCCCCGGGAAACACCGTAACCTCCCCATCCGGAGAGAGGGTGCCGTCCTCCGCGACGGCAAAATATTTCAACCGGATGTCCGCTTCACACCGGGTGATCTGGCGCATCAGCTCCATCTGCAGGCAGCGCTCCCGGAGCGCAGGGTCGGTGATCTTTGCGTATTTGGCCCCCCAGAGCTCCTCCGGGGTCTTCCCATCTATGGAGAAAAGCTCCAGGGGCTCATAACCGCTCCTGTCCACAATAGCCTGGAAATTATCATGGAAAAGCTCCCGCATGCCCTTTGCCAGCCAGTCCGCCGCGTCCTTCCCCTCCATCTTTCCGTTTTGGATAAACTCGGCGACTCCCTGCGCATCCTCCGGAAGCTGTCCCAGGATCTCCCAGTCCTTTTCGCTTCCGTAGCCCTGAAACCTTTTGATCCCTTCCCAGGCCTCCAATTTGGGCGTCTTCGTCCTCTTGATGGTCAGCTGATCCTCCTCAAACTGCCGCACCTTCTGTTCGAAGACGGCGGTATTGTTCCCCAGAAGGAAATCATAGGCCTCTTCCTTTGTAAAGGACACGAATTCCCGGAACTCCTCCCTGGGCTCGCCATCCATATAAATGCCCTTGCTGTCCAAAGCCAAAGGGAACCCCAGGACTCTCTTCTCCCCGAGCCCCTTCATCATGTCATCCAGGGTTTTCCCCGCATTCTGCGTCATGTCCCGGATGGCGACGGCGCGGTTCACCGCCTTTCCCACAACCTCATCCGTTACACCCATCGAGTCAAACGGATGAAGCTCCCCCGGCTCCACAAATCCGGCGTTAAAAGCTCCCAGCCCATTCTGCAGATTCCCCCAGAAGTCCAGCATGCCCTTCCAATTCTGCCTGCCGATCTGCTCCTCCACCGTCCTTTTCCCGTCAAAATTCGGATTCCAAAAGGTCGTGTCCTTCTCCTGGTCAAAATCCACCGTAAGGGCGCGGATCTTCGCCATCTCCGGGAGAACCCTCCTGACCGCGTCCGGGTCGTGCCAATCGATCTCCGGGATCCGGTACTGCCGCAGCTTATCGGTGCCCTTTTTCAGCGCCTCTCCCCAGGCCTTGCAGGACTTCTCGAAGGTCTCCCTGTCCGTCGCCTCCCGGGTCGGATTATTCCTGCAAAACTCCGCGAACTTTTTCACCAGCTCCGGATCCTCCGCGGCTTTGGTGAAGTTGGAGAGGTCGATCTGCTCCTGGGTCCCCAGGGCCCAGATGGTAAAAATCGAATTTACCGTGGGGGGGCGATCTGTCGCGCCCAATGCCTGCGCATAATCCGCCTTATAGTCCTTCACCTGCATCAGGCTCCCGCTATTCTCAACAAGGCGCTGTCCCTCATCCCCCAGATCCAGACCGGTGAGCTTCCTGTACTGCCCGATCTCCTCTTCCGTCAGCTTCTGGGCTCCGTCCTCCATCCAGGGAAACAGCTGCGCCGCTCCCTTTTGCTGCGCCAGCAGTCTCTCTGTCTTTTCTTCTAATTCAGTCCGGATCTGCTCCAGATCCTCCGCTTCCAAAGCATCCAGCTTCGGGAAGCCTTCTTCCTTAGCCCATTCCTCGATCTGCTCATCCGGGCCATAGGACTTGAAGAAATCCCTCTGCGCTTCCTTCAGCCTTTGGTAGGTCTCTTCCCCGTGTCTCTCCTGAAGGTAGGCATCGGAAGCCTTCTCCAGAGAATTTTTGATCTGCGACTCATACATTTGAAACTTCAGCATTTTGACAGCCATCTGTCGGGCATCTTCTCTTGTATAGCCGCTGTCTTTCTTGCTGCCGGTTGTGTTTCGTCGAAAGACTTCCTCTGTCATCACCTCCAGCACGGACGCATTGGGATCCTTGACCTCTCTTGCCTCCAGGTACTCTTTTGCCTTTTCCGGCGTATCGTAGCCGGCAAGCCTGGCAAAGTCCGCCCAGGTTGTCTGTTCGTCAACCCGGGCTGCGTCCCAGCGTCTATCCATCTCGTCATAATCCTTCCTTATGTCCTCCTGTATGCGGGATGTCAGCGAGCTTAGCGTCAGCTTCAGGCCGCCCCCCCTGAATCTCATGTTGGCGAAAAACTCCCCCTTCGCCTCTCTGTTCGGGTCGCTCACCGGATATTCATTCGCATAGATCTGCCCCTGCTGGTACACTTCCTCGACAGCTCTTGCATTCACTGCCCCAAGCGCCTTCATCACCTCTGCACGCGTCTCGTTATCCTGGCCAATTACATACTCATCCACAAAGCTGACCGTGAGGTCTTCGGCGAGATCGATCAATTCCTTGGCAGATTCCTTCAGGCTTTCGTCCTTATTCGACCGCTCTTCCGTATTTGTGGCAAGAACCTGCAGATCCACCAAAAACTGAAGCTTCGCCTCGAGCGTATCCAAGGATTCATATACTTCTTTGTAATTCATGCCGTTACCTCCCGCAAGCAATCTTCCAGGCATCCTCATCCGAATGCTCGGTATATTCAGAATACCATAAAATCCTGCTTCCGGTTGCCATTTATCGTTATTTTTTCAAAAAAACAGAGTCCCTTCCCTCGGGGGGGGTCCGCCACGGGAAAAAATCTTTCCCCTTACCACGCAAAAAGCCCGGGCTTTCGCCCGGGCCGGATCAAACAAAGGAACCTGTTCCGTTTTACGCGGCAGCCAAAGCCTTATTCCGCCAGGATCCGCACATACCGCACCGGCGTCCGGTAATTGTACGCCGCGATCTTGATGCCGGTCTTCGGGCTGCTGGCGCTGATGACTCTTCCGCCGCCGATGTAGATGGCCACATGGTTGATGGTGCCGCGACCGTTTGCATAGAAGACCAGGTCACCGGGCTGGATCTCGGAGAAGGAGATCTTCGTCCCCTCCCCTGCCTGTGCTCTGGAAGAATGGCTCAGGGTGATGCCGAAATGCTTGTACACGGAAAGGACGAATCCGGAGCAGTCGGCGCCCTTGGTCAGGCTGGTCCCGCCCCACACATAAGGGTTCCCCACAAACTGCTTTGCAAACTCGCACAGATTGACCCGCAGATCCGAGATGCCCTGTCCGTAAAGAAGCTCGGACATGGTGATGGCAGTGTCCAGCTTGTCCGTCACATCCACGAACTCGGAGGATACATAGGCCGTCTCGTCGTCCAGAGAGACCTCCACCCATCCGTTGTCCAGGGTCTGCACGTACTCTAACTCCCCGCCCTTCAGGATCTGGGTAAAGATCCCGGACTCGGTGCTGGGCTCCATCCGGATGTTGAGGCCGTCGGTGTTGGAGATGGCCACGGTGCGCACCAGCTCCTTGGCCCGGACTCTGGCAGAGGCGCCCATCAGGAGAAACTCCGAAGAGACATAGCCCTCCACTTCCCCGGAGATGATATGTGCCCAGCCGTCCTCGGAGACGGACAGGACCTCACAGGCTGCATTTTTCGGCAGCTTTCCCACCATTTTTCCGCTGGTGGAGCCGGTCTCTCTCACGTTCAGATTCCCGCTCTCCACATTGCAGATGGCGATATTCGTATACCCGAAAAAAGCTCCCTGAGAATCTGCCGCCATCTCGATCAGCGCTGCCTCAGAGAGAGAAAGGCTCTCCTCCATTGCAAGCGAAACGCCTGCACTGGAGATCCCGGCCGCATATGAATCGATCGCCGGAGCCAGCATCAGCCCGGCACTCATCAGTGCACATACTGCCGCTCTGATGCCGAAATTCCTGAAAATCCGCATATCCGTAAAACCCCCGAATGTACCCCATGTCAGTTATTACAAAAATATTACGGATTTATTATATAAAGAGCAACAATTCCTGTCAAGCCCCGGATCACGGCATTGTAAACGTTTTCGCAAAGGCGATGTCCCGCTGCAGCTGCGCCTTCAGATCCTCCACCGTGTCAAACCGGTGCTCCGGACGGACAAAGCTACGAAGCTGCAGCTCCACCTCTTCTCCGTAGATCTCCTCATCGAAATCAAACAGGTAGGTCTCGATGCCGGGCCGGGGCAGATCCCGGTCCACGGTGGGCTTCACCCCCACATTGCTGATCCCCCGGTAGGTCCGTCCCCGGACAAGAGCCTCCGAGAGATAGACGCCGTTTCGGGGCAGGAGCTTTTCCTCCGGTGCCTCCAGATTGATGGTGGGAAATCCCAGCTGTCTGCCCAGTCTGCGCCCGTGGACCACGGTGCCGATGACGGGATACCCGCCTCCCAACAGCTCACAGGCCGCCTGGAACCGCTCCTTGTAGCTCTCCTCAGTCCCCTCTCCGGAAGCGGGTCCCGCTACAGGAGCTGCCGCCTCTTCGGAAGCCGCCCCTTCCTCCGTGGGCAGCGCCTCCGGGTCCAACAGCCGCCGGATCAGGGTGGAGCTCACCTCCTGCTCCCGTCCCTCCGCCAGGGTCAGGACCTTTTCCACCTTCCGGACTTCGATGCCCAGCTCTCCCGCCACTTTCTCAAGGAGCGCCAGATCCCCGCGCCCGCCTGCGCCGAAGGACAGGTCCTCTCCCGCCGCGATGCACACGGCGCCCAGACGTCCCCCCAGGATCTCCCGGACAAAGGTCTCCGGCTCCGTCGCCGCCGTTTCCTCATTCATGGGAAATTCCACCAGAAAATCGATGCCCATGCGCTCAAAAAGCGCCCGCTTCTCCTCAGCGGTGGTAACTTCCTTCTGGGGCGGGAGGCCTTTTTGGCGCGCAAAAAACACCGCCGGGGACGGGTCGAAGGTAAAGACACAGGTCTTCAGCCCCTTTCGCTGCTGCTCTGCCAGCTCGTCCAGGAGCCGTCTGTGCCCGATGTGTACCCCGTCGAATTTGCCGATGGCCACTGCGGTTTCCGTATTCAGATAAAAATCCGTGGTCTGTGTAATGAGTTCCATCTTTAAAACATCGTCCGTACTTTGTAATTTCCAGCCTTCCGGTCGTATTCGTAAAGCGCCGCAAAGGCGCCGGCAGCGTCATATACCCGGATCCCCGCCCCGGATGCCGTCTGAGACGAAAAAAACGCCGCTGCATCCTCGGAAAGTACGAAATCCTTTGCCTCCAGCCGGTTTCCGTTTTTCAAAAACCGCTCTCCTTCCGGCGTCACCCGCATCTGCGGCAGGTCCGGGAACAGCGCATCCACGCTGCGCAGCAGTCCGGTGAGATCCGCCTTCCGGGCTTCGATCTCGGAGAGCTTCCTGGCATCCGACAGAAAGAACGGACCCACCTTCGTCCGCACCAGGCTCTGCATGCATCCGCCGCAGCCCAGCACCTCCCCGATGTCCGCGCACAGGGACCGGATGTAGGTCCCCTTGGAGCAAAGGACCCGAAACCGCACCACCGGAAGCGCCATCTCCAGGATCTCCAGCTCATAGAGCTTCACCGGCCGGGACTGTCTTTCCACCGTAACGCCCTTCCTCGCCAGATCGTAGAGCCGTTTTCCGTCCACCTTCAGGGCGGAGTACATGGGCGGGACCTGATCATACCCCCCCTCGAAACGCGAAAAGGCCTCCCGGACCTGTGTTTCGGACACGGACACCGGGGTGCTTCGAAGCACCTCTCCCGTCACATCCAGGGTGTCCGTCTCCCTTCCCAGCAGGAGCTCCGCTTCGTATTCCTTGTCCCAGTCCGTCAAAAGACCGCAGACCTTGGTAGCCTTCCCCAGACAAACCGGCAATACCCCCGTGGCCATGGGATCCAGCGTCCCGGTGTGTCCGATCTTCCGCTGCCCCGCGATGCCCCGGAGCTTCGCCACCACATCGAAGGAGGTAAACCCGGGCTCTTTGTATACATTGAGGATGCCGTTTTTTTCCATATTGCCTTTCCAAAGTCTGTAAAAAGGGCCTCTCAATTTCTGAGAAGCCCGTTTTTCCTCATTTCCGACTTTCTTCCGTTTCCTTGAGCTGAAGCTCGATCTGCTCCGAGAGGTTGTTCACGCAGTCGTAGAAATTCCCGGACATGGTGCAGCCCGCCGCCCGGACATGTCCGCCACCGCCGAAATACTGGGCCACCTTTGCGGCGTCCACCGCTTCCGAGGTCCGCAGACTGACCTTGTATTCCTGGGTCTCCGTCTGGTACATGAAGATGGCGCAGTCGATGCCCTTGATGTTGCGCAGCTGGTTCACGATCCCCTCGAAATCCTTGGGGGTTACGCCGTAGAACTGCTGCACCCGCTTGCTCACCGAGGCCACCACGCATCTGCCGTCCATAAAACGGATGCTGTCCAGAAGGCATCTGCCCAGGATCAGGGACTGCAGGTAGGTCTTCTGGTAGAAGGACTCCTGGATGATCCGGGGAAAATCAAACCCGTACTCCAGAAGATCCGCGGCTCTTCGCATGGTTGCCGGCGAGGTGCAGGAATACTGGAACACCCCCGTATCGTGGATCATCCCGATATAGAGTGCCTTGGCCACCTCCTCGTCCAGGTACTCCGGGTCCATCAGGGAGTAGAGAAGCTCCGCGGTGGAGCTGATCTCCGGCTGGATCTCATTCACCTGTCCGCAGCCGCCGTTGCTCACGTGATGGTCGATGTTTACGGTCTTCCCCGCCTTGAGGAAGTAGGCCTGCGCCGGGCCCAGCCGGTCGAGATTGCAGTCCAGGGCGAAATAGACGTCGTAGGGCTTTTCATCCGGGAACTCCGTCCGGATCCTGTCATACCCCGCCACCTCCGCAAAGGTCTCCGGCGGGCTTTGCAGGTTCACATGCACCGTCATGCGGGGGAATGCATTTTCCAGATATCTTTGCAGCGCCAGGCAGGAGCAGACCGCGTCGCCGTCGGGCCGGACGTGGCCGCTGATCCCCACCTTTTTTGCGCCTTCACATTCTTTGATCAAATCCATAAGCTTATCAGGTCTCTCCGCGCCCTTCGGCATTCCGCTCATCCTCGGCGATGACTTCGTCGATCTTATGGATCATATCCACGCCGTAGGCGATGGACTGGTCCATGACAAAGGTGATCTCCGGCGTGTTACGAAGGTTCAGCGTGTGTGCCAGTTCTCTGCGGATAAAGGAAGCTGCGCTGCGCAGCCCCTCCGCGGTGGCTTTACTGTCCTCCTCACTGCCCAGGACGGAGATGTAGGCCTTGCAGGTCTTCAGATCCGGCGCCACCTCCACACTGACCACGCTGGTCCAGGGGCTGATGCGGGGATCCTTGATCTCCTGGGTGATGATCTCCGAAAGGACTTTCTGTACCTCCCCGTTTAAGCGGGAGTTTTTGATACTGTTTTTTCTCATATTCTTTTCCCATGCATGCGGGATCCAACCGTCCGGGCCTACCTGGGCACTTCCACCATGATGTAGGCTTCCACGATATCCAGCTCCTCGAACTTGTCGAAGCCGTCAAAGACCAGACCGCATTCGAACCCGCTCTTTACTTCCTTCACATCGTCCTTGAAGCGCTTCAGGGAAGCCAGGTCGCCCTCGAAGACCACCTCGTCGCCGCGGCGGATCCGGGCCTTGCAGCCTCTGCGCAGCTCGCCGTCCAGCACATAGGAACCGGCGATGTTACCGATGGCGGATGCCTTGAAGATCTGACGGATCTCCGCATGGCCAATGACCTTTTCCTCGAAGACGGGATCCAGCATGCCCTTCATGGCCAGCTCGATATCCTCGATGGCTTTGTAGATGACATCATACAGACGGATGTCCACATTCTCCTGCTCGCCGCGCTCCTTGGCCGTTGCATCGGGACGGACATTGAATCCGATGATGATGGCATTGGAGGCGCTGGCCAGGTTGATGTCGGATTCGTTGATGGCACCGACACCGCCATGGATGCACTTGACGATGACTTCGTCGTTGGAGAGCTTCACCAAAGACTCCTTCACCGCTTCCACGGAACCCTGTACATCCGCCTTCACGATGAGGTTCAGCTCCTTCAGGTTGCCTTCCTTGATCTTGGAGAACAGATCCTCCAGGCTCATGCGGCCCTGGGTCTCGGCGATCTTCTTTTCCTTGTTCTCCGCAAAATAGGTCTCTGCGTAGGACTTTGCTTCCTTGTCGGAATCGTGGGCCAGGAAGACCTCACCCGCCTCGGGGACATCGGACAGGCCCAGGATCTCCACGGGAGTGGAGGGTCCGGCCTCCTTGACGCGGCGTCCCTTATCGTCGATCATGGCACGGACCTTGCCGTGGCTGGCGCCTGCGGAGATAAAGTCTCCCACGCGTAAGGTACCCTTCTGGACCAGAACGGTGGCCACGGGGCCCCGGCCCTTGTCCAGCTCTGCCTCGATGACCAGACCTCTGGCACGTCTGTCGGGATTGGCCCGAAGCTCCATCACGTCCGCCGTCAGCAGGATCATCTCCAGCAGGTTCTCAATGCCTTCTCCGGTTTTCGCGGAGACCGGTGCAAAGACCGTGCTGCCGCCCCAGTCCTCGGGGACCAGCTCATACTCGGAGAGCTCCTGCTTGACTCTGTCGATATTTGCGGAGGGCTTGTCGATCTTGTTCACCGCCACGATGATCTCGACGCCGGCTGCCTTGGCATGGTTGATGGCTTCGATGGTCTGAGGCATCACGCCGTCGTCCGCAGCCACCACCAGGATGGCGATATCCGTGGAATTCGCACCCCGCATACGCATGGCGGTAAACGCCTCGTGTCCGGGGGTATCCAGGAAGGTGATGGACTTGCCGTTCACAGCCACGGTGTAGGCACCGATGGCCTGGGTGATGCCGCCGGACTCCTTGTCCGTGACCTTGGTATGACGGATGGCATCCAACAGGGAGGTTTTACCGTGATCGACATGTCCCATGACACAGACCACGGGAGGACGCTCCTGCAGGGTATCGGGATCTTCCTCCTCTTCCTTCAGCATCTCCTCGATGACATTGACCTTGACTTCCTTTTCGCAGAGAATGTCGTACTCCATGGCGATATTCTCCGCATCCTCGTAAGAGATCTCCTGGTTCACGGTGACGACCTTGCCCGCCAGGAAGAGCTTCTTTACGATATCTGCGGGGCGCAGCTTCATCTTGTCCGCCAGATCCTTGATGGTCAGGGTCTCGGGAAGGGTGATGACCTTGATCACCTCCTCGGGAGCCTCCTCCTTTTTCTCCGGCTTGATGAAGCGTCCGGGGCGTTTGCTCTGCGCATCCTCCTCGAACATCTTGCCCTTATGCTTGTCTCTTTCTACGACCTTTTTGCCTCGCTGCTGGTCACGGCTCTTGTCCGGTCCCTGTCCCGCTCCGGGCGCGGCGAAACCCCGACCGCCCTGCGGAGCTCTTCCGCCGAAAGGAGCTGCCGGCCCGCTGCCCGGTCTCGCACCTCTAGGATTATTATGAAAGCCGCGGCTGCCAGCTCCAGCGCCGACACCAGAACGAGCGCTGCCCGTCTGGCCTTCCTGCCCCTGCCGATAAGGTCTCGTACCCGGCTGACCCTGTGTCCTGTCGCCATATCCTCTGCCTCCGCCTGCCGGCCTTCCCTGTCCCTGAGGACGGGTCTGCTGATCGTTTCTGTATCTGGGTGCCCCGGTGCCGGAAGGAGCATTCCTTCTCTCGCCGGTCTGTCCCGCGCCGGTGCCCCTGGTCTGGGGTGCGGTGCTCTCGGGTCTTACAGGTGCCGCAGGTGCCCCCGCTGCGGGTGCATTTGCTGCAGGTGCGTTTGCCGCAGGTGCGGTCTGGGGATTCTGGGCAGCCGGTGCCGGATTCTCCTGAGGTCTTCTCACAGGCTGGGTGCGGTCAGGCACCATCTGGACACTGGGCGTGGGAGACGGCGGGGTAAGGGGCTTAATGGGACCTCTGGATACGGGTCTTTGTCCGCCCTGACCCGGTGCCCGGTAGCCTCCCTGAGGACGCTGCTGGTTCTGGCGCTGGGCCCGGGGATCCTGGTTGTTGATGACGATGCTGATATTGCGCTTTTTCTTCGGAGGCTGTCCGCCCTGCCCCTGTCCGCCCTGGGGCTGCTGTCCCGCGGGTCTCTGAGCAGGCTGTCCGGCCGGTCTTTGCGCTTCCGCTCTGGGAGCTTCCGTTTTCGGAGCTTCCGTTTTCGGCGCCTCGGCCTTGGGTGCCTCGGCTTTGGGAGCCTCGGCTTTCGGTGCCTCCGTTTTCGGAGTTTCCGTTTTCGGAGTCTCTGTTTTCGGAGTCTCCGTCTTCGGAGCCGCAGATGCCTTCTTTCCTCCGAATGCGCTTCGGATTACGGCGGCTTCCGACTCCTCGATGGAACTGCTTGCGGTTTTTGCCTCGATTCCCTTTTCACCGGCGATGGCCAGGATCTCCTTGTTGGAGACCTCCAGTTCCTTTGCCAGGTCGTAGATTCTGATCTTTGCCATTCGTAATCCTCCTATATCCTAACTTCGGGTAGTTCTTCGTTCGTGATCAGTTCCAAAAGTTTTGCGGCGAGCCCGGCCTCCGTCACGGCCACGGAGGTTCGAAACTCCCTGCCGATGGCTTTTCCCAGCGTGACCTTGTCGCCGAGAAAGCGGATGGGGACATGGTAGTAGGATGTCTTATCCGTAAACTTCTTCCGTGTCCCCGGGGATGCGTCACCTGCCAGCACCACTGCGCAGGCCGTGCCGTCCCGGATGGCGGCCAGGACCTGGTCCTCACCGCTCACCAGATTCCTTCCTCTGGCAGCCAGCCCCAGAAGGGACAGAGCCCGTTTGATATCGTTTTCCGTCTTTTCACTCTCCGCCAAGCTTTTGCAACTCCTCTCGCAGCGCGCTCACCGCCTGGGCCGGCACACTCTCCCGGAAGGATCTGTCCAGACCCTTTTTCCGGAAGGCCGTCTCCAGACAGCTCTCCTTTTTGCAAAGGTACGCGCCCCGGCCGTTCTTTCGCCCGGTGGCATCCAGCTCGTAGCTGCCCTCCGGGGTCCGGACGATCCGGATCAGTTCTTTTTTATCCCTGCTCTCGCCGCAGCCAATGCAGCGCCGCAGGGGTGCTTTCTTTTCCATAGGTATCACAGACCTCCCGATCTGCCGGATGCTCACTGCTGGGAGTCATCCTCCTCCGCGGGTGCGGGCTCTCCCTCCTGGTAGCCTTCCTCGTAGTACTCACCCTCTTCGCCCTCGTAGTACTCCTCATCGTCCAGGTAGTCCTCGTAACGGAATCCGGGTGCATCCTTTGCCTGGGTCTCGGACTTGATGTCGATCTTGTATCCCGTCAGCTTGGCAGCCAGGCGCGCGTTCTGTCCTTCCTTGCCGATGGCCAGGGACAGCTGATCGTCCGGCACCACCACCTTGGCCGTCTTCTCGTCGGGATCCGCAAAGACCGCGATGACGCTGGCGGGGGACAGGGCATTCTGCACCAGGCTTCCGGGCATGTCGTCCCAGTTCACCACGTCGATCTTCTCCCCGTGGAGCTCATCCACGATGGCTCCGACTCTGGCGCCGTTCATACCGACGCAGGCACCCACGGGATCCACGTTGGGATTGTTGCTCCACACCGCGATCTTGGAGCGGCTGCCCGCCTCTCTGGCGATGCTGCGGATCTCCACGATACCGTCCCGGATCTCGCTGACTTCATTCTCGAAGAGTCTGCGCACCAGCTCCGGATGGGTACGGCTGACATTGATGCGGGGTCCCTTGGGGGTGCTCTTCACATCCAGCACATAGACCTTGATGCGGTCGTTGGTGTGATATCTCTCGGTGGGCACCATCTCGCTGTCCGCCAGCAGCGCATCCACCTTGCCCAGGTTGATGCTGACGCCGCCGCCGGTCCTGCGCTGCACCACGCCGGTGACCACGTTCTTTTCCTTCTCGAAGAACTGATGGTAGAGGACATTTCTCTCCTCCTCCCGAATCTTCTGCAGGATCACGTTCTTGGCACTCATGGTCGCGATCCGTCCGAACTCCTTGGACTTGATCTCCACCTTGATGACATCACCGATGTTCGCCGCGGAGGAAATCTTCCGGGCGTCCTCCAGGGAGATCTCCAGCATGGGATCCATGACATCGTCCGGGGTCTCCACCACTTCCTTCTCGGCATAGACCACATAGTCACAGGTATCCCTGTCGATCTCGACATGCACGTTGTCCGCCTTCCCGAAATGGTTCTTGCAGGCGGTGATCAGGGAGCTCTCGATCCCTTCGAAGAGAGCCTCTCTGCTGATGCCTTTTTCCTTTTCGAGCATGTCCAGCGCTTCCATGAGTTCGGTGTTCATTTTTTTCTTTTTCCTCCGTTTTCTGGTGTTTGTTTCCGAACAGACCGGTCTTTTGTCTAACTTAAAAATCCAGCTTCAGCCTGACCAGGGCCAGATCGCTGCGCTTCCAGACCGTTTCCTCTCCGGTCTGCGCATCTCTGGTGGTCACGGTGTCCTTGTCAAAGGAGACGAGGATCCCCTCGAAATCCTTGACCTTCTCGAAGGAGCCATCCACCCGCCTGGAATAGGTGGAGACCGCCAGCAGGTCGAAGGTGTACGCCCAGGTGGCGCCCA
>JAFYFY010000127.1 GCA_017543485.1 Lachnospiraceae bacterium
AAACAATACATTGAGGGACAGCGGACAGATGAGCACAAACGTAAGTATATTCGAACCTCACATAGCAAAAAGAAAACCTGACCTGCGATTCATCCCCAACCGACCTGTCGGAAGGGGTTTTCTCGCTAAGTTTTCATAATAGCATCATGAAGAAGGCAAGCAAACGTACTCGGATCGCTTTGGCCTGCGCCGCGCTGCTGGCGACTGCGGCGGGACTGGTCAAGGCCGTATATATCAGCCTGGATATCGATGAATCCTATCTGGTGGCCTGCGCCTACCGGATCGCATCCGGAGACAGGATCTTTTCGGAGATGTGGGAGCCCCACCAGCTGGCCTCCCTGATCCCGTCCCTTTTCGTGCGGGTCTGGATGGCTCTTGCGGGGACGACGGAGGGGCTCGTGCTCTTCCTGCGGGTGTGGAGCGTGCTGATCCATGTGGCAGTGGGAGCTGCGCTTTACCGGTTCCTGACCCGCAGGACCCGGAAGTCCGTGGCCTTTGTCCTGCTCCTTCTCCACCTGAACTTTCTCCCGAAGTGGGTCCAGTCTCTGGATTTTGAGCTCATGTCCTACTGGGCGGTGCTGGGGTGCTGTCTGATCCTGTTTTCCGCCTGCGAGAAGCCTTCCCGGGGAACGCTCCCGTGTTTTGCCGCGGGGGTCCTGCTCCTGGTATCCATGCTCTCGTACCCCACCCTGATCCTTCTGTATCCCGTGTATCTGGCCGGGATCCTCCTGGTATCTGACAGGTCTGTCAGGATTTCCAAGGCGGTCTGTTTTACCCTGGGTGCGCTGCTTCCGGGGCTTTTCGTACTGGCCCTGATCTGCCGCTCCGTCCCTTCCGGTGGTTTTTTTGCCGGCATCCTCCGGGTCTTCGCCAATCCGTCCCACGCGACCCAGCCCTTTTTCAGACGCATGGCAGAGTATGCCCTGGACGGAGGAAAGGCGCTCCTTCTCTGGGGCGGGATCGTCCTGACCGTACATGCCCTGTGCCGGATGCTGCGAAGGGGAATGGAGCCGCTGCCCCTGCCCTTTTCCATGCTTATCGCGTTTTTCATCCTGCAGGCCGTGATGATCGCAGGATGCGTCTTCTTTGACCGGAACCAGTTCTTCCTGCAGGGACGGTATGCCGCCATCCTCCTGCCAGGGCTGCTTTTGTCCGTCCGGAAAAAGGGAGTTCGCAGCGGGCTTCTCTGGTTTGCGTTCCTGCCCGGCATCTTCTCGGTGCTGTCCGTTCTGACCGTCACCAACATGAACGCGGGGACTGCCTGGTCCAAGGCCATGCCCGCCGTCCTGGCTTCCGTCTATGTACTCCTGACACAGTACCCGGAAGAGGACCGCGGGGTGATGAGTCGGGCATCCCTGGCTGCCGCGCTTGCACTGCTTGCGGGGCTTTTCCTGTGCCGGTTGGGACTGATCCGGGTCACAGGGTGCCTTCCGGTGACCATCCATGCCGACTTTGCGAAGGTCACCCACGGGCCTGCCCGGGGGCTGTATCTGACCAGGCCTTTCGCAGAGGCCGCGGACAGGGAATATGAGGCGCTTCAGGGACTCTACGGTCCCGAAACCAGGGTCCTCTATGTGGGAGCGGAGATGCTCCTGTATCTGGACTGCCCCTGCGTCATCGCCTCTCCTTCCGTGGAGGGCACCACCATCTACGATTCCTATTTTCTGACCTACTATGAGGCGCACCCGGAGCGGCTTCCGGAGATCGTGGTCTATGACAGGCACTATTCCGAATTCCCGGAATATGCGCGGTATCCCCAGGAGTACATCATCGACGAATGGATCTCGCAGCATTACCGGACGCTGCTCCTGGAGACGCCGGATCTGCTGGTATACGGGAGCTGACCTGCCGTTTTTCCGCCCTCGTCCGTCCCTTGCATGACGGACCCCGGAACCCTATAGTCAACTACCACGCACCTAAAGGTACGTGGCTTGCGACTCCCCTGTAGTTCGTTGCAATAACTCCTACATTTTGTCGGTGTAACTTCCGTGGGGTTGCATCATGGGACGGTTGACATCGCCCCTTACGACAAAGATTTACTCTGCCGTAACTGTATCAGGTACTTGACTATCTTCAAGATAGTTGATTCCCATGCGGTACAGATTCATAGCTCCAATGCGGTCATCGTTTGATTTATAGCCACAGTTCTTACAAGTAA
>JAFYFY010000128.1 GCA_017543485.1 Lachnospiraceae bacterium
GACTGTGCTATTTTCTGGAAGAGGGGCGGTGCATCCTGGTGAACCACCGGATGAACGAGATCTGCCGGGAGCTTTTCGGCACGACGCTCCAAAACGGGGCATCCTTTTACGAAGCCGTAAAGGACCGGAAGATCCGGGAGCTTCCAGACGGCACAGCAGTGTCCTTCCGGCACCGGGTGCTGAGGGACCGGGGGGAGGTGCTGCATGAGCTGGTGGCCGATGACATCACGGAACTGTACCGGAAAACCGAAAAGCTCCGGCGGGATAATGAACGGGCCGCGCAGCTGGCCGCAGGCATGCGGGCATACGGGGAGAACATCACGGATACGGTGCGCGGGCAGGAGATCCTGCAGGCCAGGGCCAATATCCACGATGAGATGAACCGGATGATCCTGATGACGAAAAAATCCATGGAAGACCCCGCCGGGGAGGAGGAACGAAGACAGATCCTGAACATGTGGAAGACCCAGGTGCTGCTTCTTTGCAAAGAAGCGGATTCTGCGAAGAGCCGGAATACCGTCCTGGATCTGAATGCCCTTGCATCCGCCATCGGACTGAACGTAGAATGGGACGGGATGCCGGGGACGGAATCCACGAAGGCGCTGGCCCTGTTTCTGGCGGCGGCCCGGGAAGCCATGACCAACGCATCAAAGCATGCACAGGCCGGGACCATCTACATCCGGGTCACGGAGGAAGCGGGCGCGCTGCGTGCCGTGTTTCGAAATGACGGCCTGCAGCCCGGGGGCCCCGTCCCCGAGACCGGCGGGCTGAAGAATCTGCGCAGGCGGATCGAGAGCGCCGGCGGAAAGATGGAAACGGAAGTGACGAAAGGGTACACCCTCACCGTCACAATCCCCAAGGAGGAGTAAGCAATGCCCTGGAAGGTACTCATCGTAGAAGATCAGGAGATGCCGCGGCAGCTTTTCGAGATCTTTGTCAGATCGGACCCGCGCTATGTCCACGCAGCGTCCATCTCCAATGCGGAGCTGGCCGTTGACTTCTGCGCCCACGGACGGGTGGACCTGATCCTTATGGATGTGATGACGGAGCTGGGAAGCAGCGGACTGGATGCCGCGGAGGAGATCAAAAAGAAATACCCCCAGGTGAAGATCATCATCGTCACCAGCATGCCGGAGGCCTCCTGGCTCTCCAGAGCCAGAGCCATCGGGGTGGACAGCTTCTGGTACAAGGAAACGAAAAAGGAACCCATTCTGGAAGTGATGGCGCGGACCATGGCGGGGGAGCACATTTTCCCCGACGATACGCCGTTGGTGCCCATCGGGTATACGAACAATCATGAGTTTTCCGACAGAGAGCTGGAGATCCTCCGGGAGCTCATCACCGGGGACAGCAATGCCGAGATCGGTGAGCGGCTGGGGATCGCGGCCAGCACGGTAAAATACCATGTCCAGAACATGCTGGAAAAAACGGGGATGCACACCCGGACGGAGCTGGCGGCCGTGGCCAGGAGTCTGGGGATCGTTATCAGATAATGCAAAAGGACCGGTCAGTTGGCCGGTCCTTTCGCGCATAACATGGGGGAGTCCTCCCACAGGCGGGGGACACCTGCAGGATTACTTTGCAAATACGGTGATGTCCACCTGGGAAACGCCTGCATCGTCCGAATCAGCGGTGAAGTACATGGAGAGGGTTCCCTCATAGCTGATGTCGGGGACCTCCAGGTGATACTCA
>JAFYFY010000129.1 GCA_017543485.1 Lachnospiraceae bacterium
CACGCCCCGGGACTTCATGCCCACCACCCGGTTTTCCACGATGTCGATGATCCCGATGCCGTGCTTGCCCCCCAGACGGTTGAGCTCGCGGATGATATCGGAGACCTTCATCTTTTTCCCGTTCACGGAGGTGGGGACGCCCTTTTCAAAGGTCATGGTGACATATTCTCCCTCGTCCGGAGCCTTCTCCGGGGAGACACCCAGCACCAGCAGATGGTCGAAGTTGGGCTCATTGGCGGGATCCTCCAGCTCCAGACCCTCGTGGCTGATGTGCCAGATGTTGCGGTCACGGCTGTAGGAGGAATCCGCCGAGAAGGGCAGATGGATGCCGTGGGCCTTGCAGTATTCGATCTCGGACTCCCGGGAGTCCAGGGTCCACTTTTCGTTTCTCCAGGCGGCGATGATCTTCAGATCGGGAGCCAGAGCCTTGATGCCCAGCTCGAAGCGGATCTGGTCGTTGCCCTTGCCGGTGGCACCGTGGCAGATGGCGCTGGCGCCTTCCTTCCGGGCGATCTCCACCAGCTTCTTTGCGATGAGGGGTCTGGCCATGGAGGTTCCCAGCAGGTACTTGTTTTCATAGACGGCGCCGGCCTGCACGCAGGGGACGATGTAGTTGTCGCAGAACTCGTCCACCACGTCCTCGATATAGAGCTTGGAAGCGCCGCAGCTCTTGGCCCGCTCCTCCAGTCCGTCCAGCTCCTCCTCCTGTCCGCAGTCGACGCAGACGCAGATGACTTCGTAGTCGAAGTTTTCCTTCAGCCACGGAATGATGGCGGTGGTATCGAGTCCGCCGGAATACGCCAGGATCACTTTTTCCTTCATAACTAACTCCTCCTTAGGATTTTTGGGTTTTTGCTTACCTTTCCGAACTATACACCTCCTGTTTTCGGAAATCAATAGAAAAAGAAGAAAAATCTAATAAATATTCACAAATCCAAAAATATACACGATTAAGTTGCATAAATATACACCAAACAAATGAATAATGCATAAAAATAAATTTACGCTTTACAGAAAAGGAAAAAAGTGACATAGTGTATGGAGATCACTTACAGAAAGGAAACCCATCCTATGGAAAACAGACAGATCCGGGTCGGGATCATCGGTGCCACGGGCTACGCCGGCAGCGAGATCGTCCGGCTCCTTTTGGGACACCCGCAGGCGCAGATCATCTGGTACGGCTCCCGCTCCTATATCGATCAGAAATTCGCATCCGTCTACGGAAATTTCTTCAAGCTGGTGGAGGATGTCTGCAGAGACGATCGTCTGGAGGAGCTGGCAAAGGAAGCGGATGTGATCTTTACCGCCACCCCTCAGGGATTCCTGGCGGGGGTCCTGACGGAGGACCTGCTCCGGCAGGTGAAGATCGTGGATCTCTCCGCGGATTTTCGCTTAAAAGACGTCTCCGTCTATGAAGCCTGGTATAAGATCGAGCACAAGTCCCCGGAGTTTCTCCCCGAGGCGGTCTACGGCCTGTGCGAGATAAACCGCGGTCAGATCACCCCGGACACCAGACTGGTGGCCAATCCCGGGTGCTACACCACCTGCTCCATCCTCACGGCCTACCCCCTGGTCCGGGAGGGACTCATCGACCC
Source organism: Lachnospiraceae bacterium (assembly GCA_017543485.1). Lineage (GTDB taxonomy): Bacteria > Bacillota > Clostridia > Lachnospirales > Lachnospiraceae > AC2028. Next base: position 1,596 of record JAFYFY010000129.1, read on the forward strand.
CAACACCCTCATCGTGGACGCCAAATCCGGCACCTCCGGGGCGGGACGGGGAGCCAAGGTCCCCAACCTGTTCTGCGAGGTCAATGAGAGCATCAAGGCCTACGGTGTGGCCACCCACCGGCACACCCCCGAGATCGAGGAGCAGCCCACCTACGCCGCCGGGCGGGAGGTTACCATCAATTTCACCCCCCACCTGGTGCCCATGAACCGGGGGATCCTGGTGACGGCCTATGCCAGCCTCGTCCCCGGGCCGGAAGGGAAGCTCCCTTCTTACGAGGAGATCCGGGCTGCCTATGAGAAGTATTATGGAAAAGAGTTCTTCATCCGGCTGCTGGACCGGGGCGTCTGCCCCGAGACCCGCTTCGTGGAGGGGAGCAACTTCGTGGATATCGGCTTTGTCATCGATGAGCGTACGAAGCGCGTCATCCTGATGGGGGCTCTGGACAACCTGGTAAAGGGCGCCGCCGGACAGGCCGTCCAGAACATGAACCTGCTCTTCGGACTGCCGGAAAACACGGGGTTATGCATGCCCCCTGTGTTCCCCTGACGGGCCGTACCCGCCTGGCCGGGGCACGTCCGTACAGATTGAGATTAGCGAGGAAGCATCATGCAGCAGACTGCCGAAACAAAACCATACAGCATCCGCTCCATGACGGAAGCAGACTATGACGGATTAAAGGCCCTCTGGATGACCATCCACGGCTTCGGGATCCGCAGCATCGACGACTCCAGAGAGGGCGTGGAGCGGTTCCTGAGACGAAATCCCGGCACCAGCGTGGTGGCGGTCTCCGAAAGCGGCGAGATCGTGGGCGGGATCCTCTGCGGCCATGACGGGCGCCGGGGGTGCCTCTATCATGTGTGCGTCCGGGAGGACTACCGCCGTCACGGCATCGGAAAGGCCATGGTGGTCCATTGCATGAACGCTCTGAAGGAGGAGCAGATCAACAAGGTGAGCCTCATTGCCTTTACCCGAAACGATGTGGGAAATGCCTTCTGGAACTGCATCGGCTGGACAAAGCGGGGGGATCTGAACTATTACGACTTCACCCTGAACGAGGAAAACATCACGGCCTTTAACCGGTAGGCAGGTCCCGGCACCGCCGGGATACCGGCTTAAGACCAAAAAGGAGAGGATACCCATGAGCGATCAGATCAAGATCATCCCCGGCGGCGTCACCGCCGCCAAAGGATTTCAGGCAGCGGCCACAGCCGCACACATCAAGTACAAGGACCGGACGGATATGGCCCTGGTGGTGAGCAGCGAAAAATGCGTCTGCGCAGGCACCTTTACCTCCAATGTGGTAAAGGCGGCGCCGGTGCTCTGGGACAGACAGATCGTGGAGGCGGGGGGCTTTGTCCAGGCCATCGTGGCCAATTCCGGCATCGCCAACGCCTGCACGGGACAGGAGGGTCTGGATCTGTGCCGCATGGAGGCGGAGGAAGTGGCATCCCGCCTGGTGATCACCCCGGAGAGCGTCCTGACGGCCTCCACGGGGGTCATCGGCATGCAGCTTCCGCCGGACCGCTTAAAAGCCGGCATCGAGGACCTCGCCTCCTCCCTCTCGGACAGCCTGGAGGCCGGGACCGCGGCGGAGAAGGCCATCATGACCACGGACACCCGCCCGAAGGAGATCGCCGTCACCTTTGAGATCGGCGGCGTCCCCGTGACCTTAGGCGGCATGGCAAAGGGTTCGGGCATGATCCACCCCAACATGTGCACCATGCTCTCCTTCCTCACCACGGACCTGGCCATCAGCCGGGAGCTCCTGCAAAAGGCCCTCCGGGAAGTGGTGCAGGATTCCTTTAACATGATCTCCGTGGACGGCGACACCTCCACCAACGATACCCTGCTGATCCTGGCAAACGGCCTCAGCGGCGCGCCTGAGATCACATCGGAAGGCCCGGACTATGCGCTCTTTCTGGAAGCCCTGCACACCGTCTGCTGCGACCTGGCCAGAAAGATGGCGGGAGACGGGGAGGGTGCCACCTGCCTCTTTACCTGCCGTGTCACCGGGGCGGACACCAAGGAACATGCCCGCACGCTGGCCAAATCCGTCATCTGCTCCTCCCTGACCAAGGCCATGATCTACGGCCACGACTGCAACTTCGGCCGGGTGCTCTGCGCTCTGGGGTATTCCGGCGTCTCCTTCGACCCGGCCCACGTGGACCTGTACTTTGAGAGCACCGGCGGCCGGATCCACATCTACGGAGATGGCAGCGCAAAGGAATACAGCGAGGAGGAAGCCTCGAAGATCCTGGCAGACCCCGAGGTCATCGCCCTGGTGGATATGCATATGGGAGCAGAGGAGGCCACCGCCTGGGGATGCGACTTAAGCTATGACTACGTGAAGATCAATGCGGACTACCGCAGCTGAAAAAGGAGAGAGAAGATGCCCGACATTCAGGAAGTGATGAAAAAAGCGGAGGTCCTCATCGAAGCCCTCCCCTATATCCAGCGGTTTAACCGCAAGATCATCGTGGTCAAATACGGCGGCAGCGCCATGGCGGACCCGGAGCTGCAGCGAAACGTCATCAAGGATGTGACCCTCCTCAAACTGGTAGGCTTTAAGCCCATCATCGTCCACGGCGGCGGCAAGGAGATCAGCCGCTGGGTGGAAAAGGTGGGAAAGGAGCCGAAGTTCATCGGAGGTCTTCGGGTGACGGACGAAGAGACCATGGAGATCGCCGAGATGGTCTTAGGGCGCGTCAGCAAGACCCTGGTCACCATGGTGGAAGAGCTGGGGGTCCGGGCCGTCTCCGTCAGCGGCAAGGACGGCGGCCTCCTGAAGGTGGAGAAGAAGCTCTCCGCCGACGGACAGGACATCG
>JAFYFY010000130.1 GCA_017543485.1 Lachnospiraceae bacterium
CATGGAGAACATACCCTTCTTCATCTCTCCGCCGTACCAGGTGTTCAGGATGACCTGCTCACGGCTGGACACATTGAAGGCCACGCAGGTCTCGGAATTCAGGCCAAGCTCTGCGTAGTTTGCCACCTTCGCCTTGGAAGCGGTGTACACGATGAAGTTGGGCTCAAAGGCAGCCTGCTCTTCGGGAGTGGGCTTGATGAACATGTTTCTGACAAAGTGTGCCTGCCAGGCCACTTCCATGATGAAGCGGACAGCCATACGGGTGTCCTTGTTGGCGCCGCAGAATGCGTCCACCACGAACAGTCTCTTGCCGGAGAGCTGCTCGATAGCCAGCTTCTTCACCACGGCCCAGGTATCCTCGGTCATGGGATGGTTGTCGTTGGGATAGTCGGGGGTGGTCCACCAGACGGTATCGTGGGACTTTGCATCGTCCACAATATACTTGTCTTTGGGGGAACGTCCGGTGTACACACCGGTCATGACATTGACAGCGTCCAGCTCGGTGAGCTGGCCCTTGTCAAAGCCGGTCAGTTCGGGCTTCATCTCCTCTTCATAGAGGACTTCGTAAGAGGGATTGTAAACAATCTCTGATGTCCCGGTGATGCCATACTTGGTAAGATCGATTGCCATTGGTTCTTACACTCCTTTTCTAAAAATATAGTTTACGCTCGACTTCCGGAAGGTCATTTCCGAAAGACGAGGACTACAACACTATCCTGTATTATCGCAAAATGCCCCGGAAATGTCAATGCAAGCCTGCAAACCCGGGCGGCGTCAGACAGGTCTGGTAGCCTCCCGGAGCCAGGCATTTTCCGCCTCGTTTAAGTGCGGCGTGAGAAGCTCCCGCACTTTTACATGATACGCATTCAGGAGCTGTCTCTCCCGTTTGGTCAGCATCTCCGGCAAAACGGCATCCAGATCGTAGGGAACCAGGGTCAGGGTTTCAAACCCGTAGAACTCGCCGAATTCCGTCTTCTCCCTCTCCTCGCACAGCATCAGGTTCTCGGTGCGGATCCCGTATCTTCCGGGCAGGTATACCCCGGGTTCGTCAGAGGTCAGCATGCCGGGCTCGAAGGCCGCTCCCAGGCATCCGTCCGCCTCCCGCAGCCGGATTCCCTGGGGTCCCTCATGGACATTCAGAAGATATCCGACACCGTGGCCCGTTCCGTGGTTATAGTCCGCCCCCAGCTCCCAGAGCGGTCGTCTGGCCAGCACATCCAGATGGATCCCGGTGCATCCCTTCCGAAATACCGCATCCCCCAGATCCAGATTTCCCTTCAGGACCGCGGTATACATGCGTTTCATCTCCTGGGTGGCATTTCCCAGCACGATGGTGCGGGTGATGTCCGTGGTCCCGGTGAGATACTGTCCTCCCGTATCCATGAGGACAAAGGTATCCTCCCGGATGGCGGCGTCCGTTTCCGGCACGGGCTCATAGTGGATGATGGCACCGTGCTCGCCACAGGCCACAATGGGAGCAAAGCTCTCCTCCAGAAAATCCGGGCTTTCCTTCCGAAATCCCAGGAGCTTCTCCGCCACCGTCAGCTCCGTCACCTTGCCGGTTGCCAGATCCGCGGTTCCCTGCAGACTTTTGAGCCATGCGATGATCCGGGTGACCGCGATGCCGTCCGACAGATGTGCCTTTCGCTCATTGGCACGCTCCGTCTCCGTCTTGATCGCCTTTCGAAGGGCCGCGGGATTCGGGCGGTCCGTCACCTCCACGGTTCCCGGCAGGGCATCCAGCAGGGCGCAGTTGCATTTTCTTCTGTCCGCCAGAAGCCGCGCAAAACGGCTCTTTGTCAGATCCGCATAGATGTCATTGTAGGGCTTTATCCGAACGCCGTCGGATGCCAGTTCCCGGATGATCTCCCCGGAAAACACCTCCGGGTTCGCATACAGGACCGCTTCCTCTTCGGTGATCAGGGAGTAGGCCAGCACCACCGGATTGTAATCGATGTCCCCGCCCCGAAGCTGATAGGTCCAGGCGATATCATCCAAAGATGCCATCAGATGGGCGTCGCATCCGGCCTGCTTCATCTCCTCCCGGATCATCTCAAG
>JAFYFY010000131.1 GCA_017543485.1 Lachnospiraceae bacterium
GCCCGTTTGGAGGGCTTTAACTCTCCGCTCTCGCACAGCTCCCCGTAGCGGCGGATCAGGTCCCGGTATGCGGACTGGGCCGCGTCCTTGTAGTTGTTCGCCATATTGGTGCGGACCTTGTCCAGCAGAATGTCCAGCTCGTTTTCCGCTTTTGATCTGAAAAACCACATATGTTAATCCTTCTGGCCGAAGAGCCCCGACACCGTGTTCATGATCTCCTTGTTTTTCAGGATGGAATCCAGCAGGCCGCCCATCTGGGTCTTCTCTCCCTTGAGGATGGCCATGGCGGCTTTCTTCGTATCCGTATCCGCTGCGCGGTAGAGCTCTAAGAGCTTCTTTTCCGTGGCGGTGACCTTCACGGAGGTGCCGGTGGTCTTCTTTGCGGTGGTGGTCTTCTTCGCAGCAGCCGGTTTCTTGGCGGTGGTGGTCTTCTTCGCGGTGGTGGTCTTCTTTGCCGTCGCCGGTTTCTTGGTTGTTGTACTCTTTTTCGCCGTCGTCTTCTTGGCCGTCGTGGTCTTCTTCGCCGTCGTGGTCTTCTTTGCTGCAGGTTTTGCGGTTGCCATCTCTTCCCTCCTTTTTTCCTAAAGCTCCTTTTTCAGCACGATCTTCTCTTCCGTCCTGTACAGCTCACGAAATCCCTGTTTCAGGAACAACGCAATGGCCGGATTGTCGATGGCGATGTCATCATACAATGCGGTGATGCCGTTTTCCTTCGCCGCTTTGCATAAAAGTTCCAGTCCCGCGGCTCCGTATCCTTTTCCGCGGTATTTGGCCAGGACGATGACATCCGCCACATACCCGTCATATTCCGGATCGTAGTGGTATGCGATCTCCCCCACGAATCCCTGCGCTGTTTTCAGGTATCTGTAATATCTTTCGTTCTCGGGATGAGCGATCCACCAGTCGTACCAGTCCTGCCATCTCTCCCTGGGAAAGGCGATGGTGCCTCCCCAGGCGTGGTTGTATGCCATGGTCTCCTCATCCGCCAGGAGGCTCTCCCGAAACCACAGCTCCTCCAATGCAGGTATCACCGTTTCCGGCATTTTCGTCCCTCCTCGCACGTCTGAATCATGTGCCCGAATCACACATCCGCCTCATCACGTCCCCCTTCATCTGCACCGGAACATTCCGTACTCCTTCGGAAGGTCGATGGCCCCGTCCACCATATGCTCTGCCAGGATCTCCCGGATCTTCTGTTCCGGCAGGTCCAGGACGGACCGAAACGAGGCGAGGCTGCGAAGGTAGGTCACCAGGTCCTCCGAATCCGTGATATGAAGGGCGTCCGGGTAAACCATCCGCGTCACCTCCTCAAAGAAGGGATGCAGCTTTTCCGCACCGTTTTGCAGCGTGAAGTGGTGGTTTGGATGAAACTCCTCTCCCCCCAGCCGGAACCACTCCGCCAGGACATCGGTAAAATTTTTTTCCCCAAAGGTGGCGCAGTAGAAGGTGCCACCGCTTTTCAGGACTCTGCGCACCTCCCGGAGCCCTTTGGGCAGATCCGGCACGTGGTAGAGCATCATGTTGGCGATCACCGCATCGAAGGTGTCATCCGCGAAGGACAGGGTCTGAATGTCCTCCACACGGTATTCCAGAGGCGCTCTCTCCCCCAGGTTCTCCTTTGCGGTTTCCAGCATGCCCTCCGACAGATCTGTCAGGACGAGCCTGCCGCATTTGGCCGTCAGGTCCTCATGCCCCACCCACATGGAGCCGGTTCCGCACCCCAGTTCCAGGACCTTCATCCCTTCCCCCAGCGCGTAATTCGAGACAATCCAGGGCCCGAAGCCCTGTTTGTTGGTGGAAAACCGGTCATGGAACGAGATCCGGGTATCCAGTCCTTTGGATGTGGCATACTGCGCTTTTACCGCATCGGAGTCATTTGCGCTTCCGATCTTCATCTTTTTTCCCCTTCCGCTTCGTGAATTTATCTGCGATCTTGTTGATCCAGAGGTCTGCAAAAACTTCCGCCAGATCCGTCAGCAAACCCAGGATAAATTCCACTGCGCACCTCCTTCCGCCGGAACGCAAAAGCGGCTCTCAGATCCCATATACCGCCACTCCCACCACGGCCGCCAGGCAGATGAGCCCGATGGGGGACAGGCCTTTTCGAAGGATCTTTCTCGATCCGAAATAGACGGCGGCCAGAGCGCAGGTGAGGACCACCGCGGTGAGATCCGCCCAATGACCGCCCAGGCTATCGCCCAGGCCTCCGCCACGGCTCATACAGTTTGCCAGGATCATATAGACGCCCGTGGCCAGGATCACCCCCATGACGCAGGGTCTAAGTCCTCCCAGGACCGCCTGCACGAAAGGGTTTTGCAGAAAGCTCCGTGCCAGCACCAGGATAAACAGAATGATGAAAAACGCGGGAAGTATCACCGCCGTGGTGGCGATGAGGGCCCCTGTCAGGCCGCCCTTCTGACTTCCCACATAAGTGGCCAGGTTCACCATGATGGGGCCGGGGGTACTCTCGCTGACCGCGATCATGTAGGAAAGCATCTCATCATCCATCCATCCGTGGGCCAGCACCACATCCCGGATCAGCGGGATGGCAGCATAAGCGCCGCCGAAGGAAAAGAGGCCTACCTCCAGAAAACCCATCAGCAGGTCCAGATAGATCATGCCCTTCCCTCCTTTCCACGGCCTTTGTCCGCCAGAAAGAAGGCCACACTGACAAATGCTGCAAAAAGCATCAGCACCATCACGGACAGATGCAGCTTCCACACATTGACTGCCATCAGCACGGCAAAGGAGACCAGAAGGATCCCCACCTGCAGCGGCTTTTTTTCCATCTTCCGGATCATTTTAAGCGCCGCATCCAGGATCAGGATCCCCACCGCGATCTTGATGCCCTGGAAGGCATGCGCGATCCAGGTGATCTCCAGGAATTCTTCCAGAAAACTGGAGATGGCAAAGATGATGACAAAGGAAGGGATCACCACTCCCAGGGTCGCCAGGACCGCCCCCGGGAGCTTTCCCTTTTTGTACCCCACGTATGTGGCGCAGTTGATGGCCACGGGGCCGGGAGTCGATTCGGCGATCACCGCGATGTTCATCATTTCTTCATGTGTGATCCAGTTTTTCTGTTCCACGCAGATGCTCTCGATGATAGAGAGCATCGCGTATCCTCCGCCGAAGGTAAAAAGGCCGATCCTGGCGAAGGTCAGGAACAGTTCCATGTTCACAGGTATTTTCCGCTTCACTTGCTCTCCTGCTTTTTCTGCTTTGCCAGGTTGCTGAAGGAATACACCGCCAGCACCAGGGCCAGCACCACCAGAAGCAGCGCCAGGATGGCCTGTACAAAGGCCCAAATGTCGCCGTTTCCGGCGCTGATGAGCTTCACCTTCCCCGTGATGGTCTGGATCAGCGAGCAGATGGTGACGATGAGCATAAAGACCATGGGGATATAGAACATCTTGTTATTCCGTCCCACCTTCCCCAGCCAGGTGCACACCGCCAGCAGTCCTACGGCGGCCAGCAGCTGATTGGCGGCGCCGAACAGGGGCCAGATCTTTGCATAACCCGTCATGCCCAGTCCCACACCCAGCACCACCGTTACGATGGTGGCAAAATAAGGATTGCAGAGTAACTTTTTCGTCCCGGTCACATCCTTTACGGTCTCATCCGGGGCCAGCCAGAACTCCTGGAACATGTACCGGGCCAGGCGGGTAGCGGTATCCAGGGAGGTCAGGCAGAACACGGAAACCGCCAGAACGAACATGCTGTAGACCACACCCACCAGCGGGCTGTTCTCTCCCACAAAGCTTCCGATCATCCGGGAGACACCTCCCGCAAAAACTGCCGTGGGGCTGGTAAGGCCCGTGGCCGCCAGCGCTTCCTTGTCCACGCTCACTGTTTTCCATACAAAGCCCACCGCGCACAGGGAGATCACGGCCACCACACACTCGATGAGCATGGAGCCGTATGCCACGGGACGCGCGTTTGCTTCGTTGTCGATCTGCTTGGAGGTGGTACCGGAAGAAACCAGGGAGTGGAATCCGGAGATGGCACCGCAGGCGATGGTGACAAAAAGGGCCGGGAAGATGCTGCCCGTTGCAAAAAGTCCGTTGGACTCCGAGATGGTCCATCCGGCAAAGGCAGGGATCTCCAGATTTCCCTGACCCACGATGGATGCCCCCAGGATGGCGATGACAGCCACGCCGATCATGAAATACAGCAGGAAGGAGCTCAGGTAATCTCTGGGCTGCAGCAGGATCCACACAGGGGTCACCGATGCCACGAGGATATACCCCGCCAGGATCCACATCCACGCATTGTAGGAAATGGTGATGGGGCACCAGTTCATGCCGATGACCACGATGGCGATGATGCCCAGGACGCCCACTGCGGAGGCGGGACCGATGGGCATGTTCTTGCGATATACCAGGAATCCGAAGAGGATGGCCAGCAGGATGAACAGGATGGAGATCATGGCCGTCTGCTGGTGAGCCAGAAGCGCCGCGCCTTCCACTGCCACTCCTGCGGAGGTGGTGCTGCCGAAGGTGCTGGCCACGATGGAGCTGAAGGCTGCCACCACCAGCAGCAGGGTCAGATAGGCAAAGATGATAAAGATCTTCTTGGCCAGATTCCCCATGGCGTCCTCGATGACCTCGCCGATGGACTGTCCCTGATGACGCATGGATGCAAAAAGTGCGCCGTAGTCATGCACACCGCCGAAGAAGATGCCGCCGATGAGCACCCACAGAAGCACCGGGATCCAGCCGAAGATCGCCGCCTGGATGGGACCGTTGATGGGACCCGCACCTGCGATGGAGGAAAAATGGTGTCCCATGAGCACCGGGGTTTTCGCCGGCACATAATCCACACCATCCTCCATCTCGTGCGCCGGGGTCTTTCTCTTCGGATCGATGCCCCACTGCTTTGCCAGCCATCCGCCGTAAAACACATAGCCGCAAAGCAAAACCGCAATGCTGATGATCAGTACCAATGCTGCATTCATTTTCTCTCGCCCTCTTTCTTTTTCTGATTCCGGTCAGCCCGCAGCAGGCCGATTCCGGTTTCGATCTTTATTACGCGGACGCGCCGCGAAAGATCTTCTCATAATACTCCGCCAGATGCGCTCCCGCGCGGTTGGTATAGGCTTTTCCCGCGGAGAGGTCCATCAGCACCAGATGACCCTGGGCATATCCCCGGATCGTCAGCAGATAGTTTTTTTCAAAGGAAAACTTTCGAACCGCCTGCAGCACCTCGGCCTCCGGCGTGTAATCGCACAGGAAAGCCACGGTCAGGTAGGAATACAGATGATCTTTTTCCGGGACCTTCCCGCCTTTGCATACCAGCTGCGGCGCCATAACATCCCGCATCAGCGCATGGGCCTGTTCGATGTCCTGCAGTGAAACGCGCTCCCGGGGCAGAAACAGGATGTGCTCGTATCCGTGAATGCTCCAGAGATTGGCCTTGGGATTCAAAACGTATTTTTCGCTGACGGCGCTGTAAAATCCGTAGGCCGCCGCCTGCACGCCCCCGATCTCATAATCCCTGACGATATCAAAGGACTTTTGATACTCCGTCAGCAGTTTTTCCAGAAATTCCTCTTTTGCGTCCATCTCATCCCATCCGGCCCGGAATCCGACTCCTGTGCCCTTGTTCGATTATAAGTGCGTTTCCCCGCTCTTGCAACAGACAGACCGCTTCCGCAGCAGGCAAATTCAGGAAAGCGTGACCCCCTCCTCCTCCAGAAACCGCCGGATCTTCTCATACCGCTCCTGCACCGAGCGGTGCGCGGGGTCCGGGACCCAGCTGCCGAAGTGGTGATGCACGGCATAGCTGTGCTCCGTGCGGTAGATGATCCCCGTATCAAAGCTTTTTCCCGTCAGCACCTCAAAGGGATACACCGTGATGTCCTCCACCATCTGGAATCCCCCGTTTTTCTTAAGCCCGTGCTTTTCCAAAATCTGCGTATAGCGCACCGGGCAGGTGGAGCTGTCCCAGGTGCCGTCAGCCCTGAAATACGGCCTGCTCTCGTAGCTCTCACAGATCTCCTGCAGGATGGGATGTCCCGCCCCTGCTCCCATGCCGGATCCGCACTCCACCCGGTCCAGAGATTCGAAGCTCATGAAGGCGTCGTTATGCAGCAGATCATCGATGGGCCGAAGGAGCTCTGCGTCCAGGTCCAGATAGACCCCGCCGTATCTGCGCAGGATGTCCGCTCTGGCATAGTCCGAAGCAAAGGCCCAGTTTTGCTCTGCGATGGCCTGCTGAAAAAATACGCACCCCTCCGGGTGGTAGCTCTGAAGATCCCACAGCCTGATCTCAAAGTCCGGCGCGAATCTCTTCCAGGACTCCAGACACCTCCGGTACAGTGCCGGCATGGGGTCCCCGGAAAACCAGATCCCGTGCAGGATCCGGGGGATTCTCTCCTCCTGGTGCTTTCGGTAGGGAAGCGGCGGCTTTTCCGCGGACAAAAGCTGCAGATCCTCATACAGAAACTCCAGATACGCGGAAGGCACCGCTTTGCATGTTACCGTGTCCGGATCCCCTCTTAGCTGCGACAGCACCTCTTCATACCCGCTCACGGCGATGAGCAGCACCGTCCCGGGCCCCGCTCCTGCCAGATCCTCCTTCCGCTGCAGGGTCCCCTTCAGATTCCCCGCAAGTCCGCTCCGCTCCAGAAAGGGCCGGGTATGGGTGCGAAAATACCGCCCGCTTCCCCAGCACAGGATCTCCTTCGTCTTCAATTCTTCAAAATACTCCGCCAGCGTCATGCCCAAAGTATACAAAAAAAGATGACAGGGGGACAGTCCCCCTGTCATCTTTTGCCGAAAAAGTTGTCAGAGGGACTGTCCCCCTGTCACCTTTCGAAAGGATACACGCCCGTGTCCGCCCCGCAGCTTCGGCACCAGCTCCGCATACAGCGCAAAGGCATTGATGAGCAGCGCGCCGCTCCAGGCCGCGATCTCCGCATAGGCGGTGGCCACATATCCGATCCGTTGCATGAACACGGAGATCACCAGGATCCGAAGGGCCATCTCCGCGATGCCGGACAGCATGGGCAGGATGGGCTTTCCCATTCCCTGCACGCAGCTGCGGACCACGAACAGTGCATCCACGCAGATGATCATCCGTCCGCACCGGGGCAGGAATTCACACACCAGAGCGATCTGCTCTCTCCCGTTTAACAGGATCCCTGCCAGGAAGGCCGGGGCAAAGGTCATGAGGGATCCGAAGATCAGATAGGCCGCTCCCGAGATCCCCAGGCAGACAAAGAGTCCGTCCCGGATCCGGTCAAACCTGCGCGCGCCGTAGTTCTGGCTGGTGTAGGCGGACATGGCATTGCCCGCGGTGGAGGCAGGGCTCATAAACAGGTTCAGATACTTGCTGCAGGCCGCGTACGCTGCCGTGTAGACCACCCCGAAGCCGTTCACGAAATACTGCACCACCATGCAGCCCACCGCTGTGATGGAATTCATGAAGGCCATGGGGATACCGTTCCCCAGAAGCTCTGCAAAGATGCTCCCGTCATTTCGAAAGTCCGCTCTCGACAGACGCGCATACTCGATCTGATGGAGCCTGCGCAGGCAGATGAAGGCGGACACGATCTGTGCGATGACGGTGGCGATGCCCACACCCTCCACGCCGGAATGGAGCACAAAGATAAAGAGGCAGTTCAGCGCCACATTTAACACCGAGGAGGCGATGATGGCATACAGGGGCGTTCTGCTGTCTCCCAGGGAGCGCAGCACCGCCGCGGAGATGTTGTAGCAGATCCCCGTAGCCAGTCCGCCGAATACCACATAGCCATACTTCAGGCTGTCGGCAAAGATCAGCTCATCCGTCTGCAGCAGCCGCAGTGCATGGGGCAGAAAGCTGACGCTGAAAGCGGTGAGGACCGCCGCCAGTCCCACTCCCAGCTCGATGATCCCCGCCAGTCTGTGCCGCAGCAGATTCATGTCCCTGGCGCCGTAGCTTTGCGCCACCATGATCCCGAATCCGTTGGCCAGTCCGAAGGAAAACCCGACGATGAGGAAAAACAGGGAGCTCATATTCCCCACGGCAGCCAGGGCATTGTCCCCCAGGCCTTTTCCCACGATCCAGGTATCCGCGAAATTGTAAAACTGCTGCAGGGCACTGGTGGCCAGCAGCGGCCAGTAAAACGACAGGATCTGCCGCAGCGGATTCCCGTTTGTAAAGTCGATCTCTTTTTTTCCGTAGTTTTTTGTCTGTGCACTCATTTGTTCTCTCCGGCCCGCATTCCCCGATGCGGGCTTATCTTGCGCTTTTTCATACCTGACACATCTTATGCCCGCGGTTAGCGAAAAGAAACTACTTTCTTGTGAAGTTTTGACGGTTTTTTGCGGTTGAAATGTGGGGATGGGGGACGGTTCCTGATCCCCAAGAACCGTCCCCGATCCCCAGGAACCGTCCCCGATCCCCACCCGGACTACCCGATTGGCGGGGGTAAAGATCTGTAAAATCCGTAGAATGGAAAGTGGAGCGTTCCAAAGCTCCGCACGAAAAAGGGAGGATGAAAAAATGAAAAAGAAGACAGGATACCTTCTCGTAGCGGCCATGGTCTTTGCACTCACTGCCTGCGGCAGCAAGGCGGGCAATGACGCCGCACAGGCTCAGGCGGAGGCACAGGCCGCAGCCCAGGCGGCTGCAGAAGCGGCTGCGGAGGCAGCGGACAATGCAGCGGCGCAGGCACAGGCCATCACGGATTCCGTCACGGCAGCGCTGGAAAACACACAGGCTTCCGTGGAAGAAGCCACCGGAGCAGCTGCGGACGCTGTGGCAGCACCCAGCGGCGGCATTTCCGCCGAGGGCGGCACCATCACCTTAAGCAAGGCGGATGTGGCAGTGGTCATCAACGGTAACAGCGTTTCCATGCCCTTCAACTTAAGAGAGCTGGAGGCGGCAGGCGTCCCTTCCGATGAGTACCGCAGCACCATCGAACTGAATGCGGGCGATTTCTACTCCGTGAACCTGTATCTGGATGAGAACGAGGACTACACCCTCATCCCCGCTTACTTTAACGGCGGAGACGCTGCCGTCAGCATCATGGATGCGGAGGCAGAGGAGATCACCATGACCACCTACAAGGACGAGCCAGAGGATCAGGGCGTTTCCATTCTGGGCATCACCTACGGCATGCCCAGGAGCGAGGTCGTCGCCATGCTGGGCGCACCGA
>JAFYFY010000132.1 GCA_017543485.1 Lachnospiraceae bacterium
CGGGCATGGAGGCACGCGCACCGGAACGGACGGAGACCAGAAGGGGATTCTTCAGATCGCCGAATTTCTTGCCGTTGAGCTCCTCGATCTTGGCCACATATTCCATGACCTGTCCCATGATCTCGTCGTTGATCTTACGGCCGTCCTCATAGTACTGTGTACAAGCCTCTGTGGTAATGGTAAAGCCCTGCGGAACCGGCAGACCGATATTGGTCATCTCGGCCAGGTTTGCACCCTTGCCACCGAGAAGCTCTCTCATGTTGGCGCTGCCTTCGGTAAACAGATACACCCATTTTTTGCTCATACGTTTTCTCCCTTGTGTAAAATTCTATAGCCTCACGGCTCCGTTTCTGATTATACCAATATTCTCAGAATATTTCATCCTTTTTTGCAAATCCACGCAAAATTCCGAAACTGTTTTTTGCTTAATCGTTTCCGTTTGTGGGATCATCCCAGGATCTTTTCCATCTTCTTCCCCACCAGGGTGATCACCGGCCCCAGACCCACGGCCATAAGGATGATGCCGATGGTGGGCTTTCCCCCGGCCAGGACACCGATGCCGATGGCGGCAAAATCATAGCAGATCCTGGTAAGGAAAAAGGGGATCTTCGGAAGGGCATTGGCCAGGATCTTTGCCAGACCGTCGTAGGGCGAGAGCCCCGACTGGGCGTTCATATAGATGGCGGCGCTGACGATAAAGCAAAGCAGTGCGATGAAGAAGATGATCCAGCGGGATGCGCCCCGGGTAAAGAGCGCCTCCTGATCCGGGATCTTTCTCCAGAGCCAGCAGAAAAAGTCGGCGTAATATCCGATGAGGACCATATTGAAGATGGTGCCCAGACCGATGATCTTCCGGTCAAAGACGATCACCAGGATCAGCATGATGATATTGGCCGTGAGCTGCCAGTTTCCCAGGGTCCAGCCGATGCGCTTTGCAACGGATAGGTTCATGAAGGTGGCGGGGTCCGTTCCCAGCCCCACCATGATGAGAAAGGACAGGAAAAATCCCATGCCGAAGACCCCCAGAAAGCAGATGATGGTCCGCTTCCGAAAGAGCTTCCGGTCTTTGATATTGGCATCCAGCCAGGTGTTCAGGTAGTCCATTTGTTTACTCCGATCATCAGTTCTTCCCGGAACCGTGCCTCGATCCGGTCGTTGTCATATTCTGTCTCGATATAGCGGCCCGCTTCCCGCTCCAGTCTCCCGATCTCTCCCGGGGTCTCCAGAAGCTCCCGGATGGCCTGCGCGATGTGTTCCTCCCAGCTGCCCTCCGTGGGGATCTTTCGAACGCAGCTGTCCGGGATCTCGGAAAACCAGCCGCCGTCGTTAGTGATGCAGGCCTTGCGCTCCTGCAGGATCCTGAGCAGGGCCGCGGAGGTCTCTCCCAGAGAGGGGTAGCGGAGATTCACGATGATATCCGCGGCGGCGATGAGGCTGTTAAAGTCATCCAGCTCCGTATATCCCGTTTTCCCCACGATCCCTTCGCAAAGCTCTCCGTCGGCGTAGTCCCCGCTTCCCACCATCAGGTAGTACAGATCCGTCATCCCCTCCGCCGCCAGGGCCTTTACGGCGCGGCACGTCTCCAGATTCTTCTTTGCGTTCTGGATCATGCCGAAGGAGCAGATCAGGCGCTTTCCCTCCGGGATCCCGTATTTCGCGCAGAGCGCTTCCCGGAAGAGCCGTTTACCTCCCGGAACGGTCTGCAGCGGCATGTTGATCTGTGCCACCTTCTCCGGAGAGATCAGACCGCTTTGCAGGATCTTTTCCCGGGAAAAGGCGGAGTGCACGATGATCCGGTTCCCGGAGCGCAGGAGTTCCTCGTACATCGGAAGGGAGGTGACCCGCTCCGGGCTCAGAAGATCCCCGCATTTGACGGCTTCCTTCACGGAGAAAAAGATCTCCGGTCCGAAGCGCCTGTAGACCTCTTCATAGGGCACCCGGCCCTTTGTCCCGTAATGGGTCAGGATGAAGTGATACAGGACAACCTCATGCAGGATCACCACCCCGGGGTGAGCCAGGGCCGCATCGTAGATATAATCGTGAAATTCGGAATTGCCGATGTTATACACCGCCACGTCGTACTGCTCCGGCCGGATCTCGTCCCGGCCGTGACGCAGCACCGGGTAGGCCTGCAGCGTGCTGTCCGTCAGCTCATAATCATCCGCATACAGGGTGATGTCAAAATCCCGGGCCAGGAGTCCCACCAGCACGGAGGAGTACTCCGAGATCCCGCTCCTCTTGGGCGGAAACGGGCTCGCATACAGCATCTTCGGTTTGTTCATTCTACGCGTTTCCCTCTCCCAAAAGGCGTGCGATCACATGATCCCAGTCCATGTTTTTCTCCAGAAGGGACTGCCGTCCGGCTTTGCCCATGCGCTCCGCCAGCGCCCTGTCCTCATAGAGCAGGTCGATCTTTTCCGCGATCTGCTTTGGGTTCGGATCCGTGACAAAGCCGTTTTCCCCGTCCTTTACAAAGAAGGTGGGCTCCCCCGCATCCCTGTGCACGATCACGGGCTTTTCGGAAAAGAATCCCTCCAGGGTGATGTATCCGTAATCCTCATTGTAGGCACCGAAATACACCGCCAGGCACCCGGCGTAATAAGCCACCTTTTCCTCATCGCTGATAAAGCCCGCCAGCCGGACGCGCTCCTCCAGGTGATTTTCCGCGATGATCCCCCGGATCACCTCCAGCTCGCTCTCCGCGGCGCCCCCTGCCAGTACAATCTTTGCAGGGGTTTTCAGATATTTTGCCGCCTCCACCAGAAGGCGCTGTCTCTTGATGGAATTGATCCGGCTGGGGTAGAAGACATAATCCCCGTAGCCCTCGTTGTGGAGCTTTTCATGATCCCGGGGAGGATGATAGAGGACGGTGCTGTCCAGTCCGTTATAGGCCTTCAGACGGTCCGACGTGGTCTGGGCGATGGTGTAGAGTCCCCTGCACTCCGGCAGGTACCGCTCGTCGTTTTCCCTGATCATCTGCCTGATCTCTTCGCCTTCCTCCCAGAATTCGATATCCCCGTACTCCGTCCCCCACAGGTCGTAGGCCATGCGGTGCTGGTGCATGAGCCAGAGGACCTTGTTGGGATGGCGCAGATAATACATGGGAAATTTCATGCAGATCACCAGGTCCACCGGATCCCCTCCGAAGCTGGAAAGGTCGGTGAGGCGCCCCATGAGCATGCTGTCCGTCAGGGCTTTGGGGGTATCCCATTTAAAGGGGATGGACACGATGGTGGCCTTGTGTCCTCTTTTTTCCAGTTCCTTTTGAAGCTCCTCCGTGAGCACTTCCGCTCCGCCCCTTACAAAGGGGATCTGCACGGTCGCAATGGCTATCTTCATGATCTTCTCCACTTTCGGCGCAGGGTTAATCCGCCACTTCTCCCAGGGCGGTGTAGGCATGCTCTGCCAGTACGATGACGGATGCGGCGATGGATTCCAGGGTGTCCTCTGCAGGGATCTCACCTTCCCCGGCCGGAACCCCCGGCCGCAGCACCGGCAGATGCAGCGTTTGTCCTACATCCGGGGAAACGCTCCGCTCCCGGTAGTCCAGGATGAGATCCGCACCCAAAAGGAGCTCCAGCTCCTCTTCCTTCGAAGGCCGCCCTTCAAAGATCTTCTGGATCCGGAAGGTGTCCACTGCCCGGTCCCTGGTCCCCGGGGCGCCGGATCCCGCCCCCACGTTCCAGAGGGTCACCGGTCTTTCATAGCAGCAGGCAAAGAGCGAAAGCAGATCATCCAGCCTCTGCTCCCCGGAGAGCCCGGCGTCAAAATAGCAGACCACATTGACCGGAGGCTTTTCCAGCATGGTCTGGATGCGCCCTCCCTCCGGCTGCAGCGCTTTCCAGGCGCCGCTTTTGTTTCGGAAAGGGTCCTCGGACTCCTCCCCGGCAGTGCCTGCTGCCGGCATTCCCGCCGCAGCGGCCTTTTCCTGCATCCACCACAGGTCCGCCTGCCGGAACCGAAGCCTTTGAAGCAGTTCGCTTTCCTTTTTCAGTTCATCCGCCAGGGCATCCGCCTCCCGCTTTTTTGCTTCCTTTTTTGCCAGGCTTTTTTCGTATGCCCGCACCGCGCCGCCAAGCACCGGCAGGGTCCCCAGCTTCTTTCGAAGCGCGATCTTCCGGATCAGGGCATCCAGCTCCGGCACGGCGGGGGCGGTATCCTTTGCCTCCGCGGAGTGCACCATGCCGTAGATCAGCTCCTCCGGCGTCACGGAGCCGTTTCGGAGCGCCTCCCGGTTTTTATAAAACCCCTTCACATCCGGGGTGCGGCCCAGGACATAGGCGTAGAGCGCCTCCAGAAACGCATCCCCCCTGTGGCAGAGAAAATCCGCAGGATACAGGCGGGTAAAGCCGGTAAAGAAAACGCCTTCCGCCTGCACGGGCTCCGTATTTCCCAGTGCCACGAAAAAGCGCTCCCTGCTGCCGGCGCTCTTTAACAGATCCGCATAGATCTTCCGCCAGGTGCGGTCCATGGCGCGACCGAATATCGCCTCATAGACCGCCTCCGAAAAGCCCTCCTCCGACTCCGGCGGAAGCTCCCGGATATCCAGGATCCGAAGGCCTCTTTTGGGCTCTCCCAGACGCCTTCTGATATGCAGTTTTTCCGCCAGCACGGCCTGGGAAAAGGGATCCGCCCCGGGCAGCGCGTTCAATGCCCTGTCCAGGTCTTTTTTTCCGAGAAGTTCCTGCTCCGCGCAGGTGATCTGCGAATCGAGATTCATACTGTCCTCCATGCACCCGTCAAAGCTGCCCGGCGCTTCTTTCCGAGCTCTCTTTGGCATCAGCGCTGCCTTATGATACCACATGCGTCTTCTTCTTGCAAAATGGAAAGTTTTCTGTATAATCAAAGGGTATGTGTTTTGGAATGTTTTCTTATTTGAAATGAGGTACCGACATGATTTCAGCAGTAAACGTCACCTACCGGGTCGGCAAAAAGGCCCTGTTTGAAGATGTGAACATCAAATTTACGGAAGGGAACTGCTACGGGCTCATCGGGGCCAACGGCGCCGGCAAGTCCACCTTCTTAAAGATCCTCTCCGGAGAGCTGGACACCAGCAAGGGGGAGATCGTCATCACCCCGGGGCAGCGTCTCTCCGTGCTGGAGCAGGATCACTTCAAGTATGATGCGTACGCCGTCATGGATACCGTCATCATGGGCAACAAGCGCCTGTATGACATCATGAAGGAAAAGGATGCCATCTACGCAAAGGAAGATTTCTCGGAGGCGGACGGTATCCGCGCCAGCGAGCTGGAGGCGGAATTTGCGGAGATGGACGGCTGGGAGGCCGAGTCCAATGCGGCCATGCTCCTTAACGGCCTGGGGATCCCCACGGAGCTCCACTACTCCCGGATGAGCGAGCTGGACGGTGCCCTGAAGGTGAAGGTCCTACTGGCCCGCGCCCTCTTCGGGAACCCGGACATCCTGCTGCTGGACGAGCCCACCAACCATCTGGATCTGGACGCTATCAACTGGCTCGAGGAGTTCCTGATCAACTTCCCGAACACCGTCATTGTCGTCTCCCACGACAGATATTTCCTCAACAAGGTCTGCACCTACATCGC
>JAFYFY010000133.1 GCA_017543485.1 Lachnospiraceae bacterium
CCAGTCACAGCTCGTCCATGCGGCGCTCCAGCAGCTCCAGGGAATCCTCTCTCTGGCTGCCGCCGATGATCTCGCCGATACCGGGCACCAGGCAGTCCATGGCCGCCACGGTCTTTCCGTCGGGATTGAGCTTCATGTAGAAGGCCTTGATCTCCTTCGGGTAGTCCGTGACGAAGACGGGACGCTTGAAGAGCTCCTCGGTGAGGAACCGCTCGTGCTCCGTCTGCAGGTCGCAGCCCCAGGACACCTTGTAGTCGAAGCGGTCGTTGTGCTCCTCCAAGAGCTTCACGGCCTCGGTGTAGGTGACCCGGCCGAAGTCGCTCTGGAGCACGTGGTTCAGGCGGTCGATGAGGCCCTTGTCCACGAACTGGTTGAAGAAATTCATCTCCTCCGGCGCGTGCTCCAGCACGTAGCGGATGACGAATTTCAGCATATCCTCCGCCAGCTTCATATCATCCTCCAGATCGGCGAAGGCCATCTCCGGCTCGATCATCCAGAACTCCGCCGCATGACGCGTGGTGTTGGAGTTCTCCGCCCGGAAGGTGGGACCGAAGGTGTAAACATTCTTGAAGGCAAAGGCAAAGGTCTCCACATCCAGCTGTCCGCTGACGGTGAGGCTGGTCTTTTTGCCGAAAAAGTCTTTGGAATAATCCACCTCACCGCTCTGGGTGCGGGGCAGATCCTCCTGGTCCAGCGTCGTCACCTGGAACATCTCTCCGGCGCCCTCACAGTCGCTTCCGGTGATCAGCGGGGTGTGGACATAGACAAAGCCTCTCTCCATAAAGAAGGTGTGGATGGCAAAGGCAATGAGACTCCGCACGCGAAAGACCGCCTGAAAGGTGTTGGTCCGGGGACGCAGATGGGAAATTGTCCGCAGGTACTCAAAGCTGTGACGCTTCTTCTGAAGAGGGTAGTCCGGTGTCGTCTCTCCCTCGATGTCGATATGATCCGCCTGGATCTCGAAGGGCTGCTTGGCATCCGGCGTCGCCACCAGCTTCCCGGTGACGATGACGGCAGCACCCACGCCGGTGTGCGCGATCACATCGAAATTCTCCAGCTTGTCCCCGTACACCACCTGCAGGGTCTCAAAGCAGGTCCCGTCACTTAAGGTAAGAAAGCCGAAGCTCTTGGAATCTCTGTTGGAGCGCACCCACCCGCCCACGGTGATCTGTTCGTCAAGGTAGGTCTCGCGCGTTTTGAATAAATCCCGGATCTCTGTCAGTTCCATCTTTTGTTCCCTTCTTTTTATCTGTGTTTGATCGGCACCGGAGCAGTTCTCCGAAGCGCCGTCCTTTTTGTTCCATCCCGCCGCAGGAGCGGCTTTTTCTTCCCGTCCCGAAGGCCCGTCAGTCGGTCAATCCATACTCCTTCTTCAGCCAGTTCAGGACATCCTCCTCCATATAGAAGACGCGGTACTGCTTTGCGCTCATATTCTCCAGTGCCGCTTCCCTGTTTTCAAATCCCCGCTCTGCGGCAAAGGAATCCAGCCGCTTCTCAAACTCCTCATCCGTCAGGCTCAGGCCGTTCTCATCCGCGATGATCCGCATGGCCAGATCCGTGCGAAGCTGCTCATAACTGGAATCCACCACATATTCCTCCATGCTCATGCCGAAGAAATAAGATGCTACATCCTCTGCGGTGGCTCCGTAATAGGTCGCGATGTTTTCCAGCGCCGCCCGGCTCATCTTCTGATAATTCTCCACCAGCTCGGTGGGAAGCTCTTTTTTCACTTCCGTCAGCTCCAGCAGGGACTGGGCGATGGTATCGTCCAGGGCATCCAGCTGCTCGGAACGGGCCTGCTCCAGCAGGAGGTTGTAGAGGACCTCCCGAAGGCCTTCAAAATCCGTGATGGGATCGGCGCCTTCCTCCAGAAGATCCAGGGACGCCTGCCGCAGGATCGCCTCCTCCGGCACGATCCCCTTCACCGTCACGGTAAAGACCACATCCGCTCCCGCCAGCTCCTCCGCGTGGTAATCTGCCGGAAAGGTCAGGGGCAGATCCACGGTCTCACCGGGCATCACACCGATGAGTCCGGACTCAAAGCCCGGGATAAAGGAGCCGGATCCGATCCAGAGCGCCTGATCCTGAGCCGTTCCGCCGTCGAAGGCCACACCGTCCTTCTTCCCTTCATAGTCGATGATGGTCATGTCCCCATCCGCCACCGCACGGTCCGTGATGTATTCGGAAGCGTCCACGGAAGTGGCATAATTGCTGTAATAGTAGTTTGCGTAGTCGCTGGCGGTGCCCTCGTCCACCTGCGCCTCTTCCATCGTCAGGTCCATGGACCGATAGTCCCCCAGGGTGATGTACTCGGCCGGGTCCACATCGTACACGGTCATGGCGTTTTCATCCTTCAGGATGGCGGCGGCATCCTCGGATTCCTCCTGATTCAGCTCTGCTGCGATCTCCTCCAGCGTTTTGGTCTGTGCCGGCGTATCCGTCGTTCCCTGCGCATCCGCCGCGGCAGTCTCCTTGTCACCGCAGCCTGCCATCAGCGCCAGCGAAAGCAGCATGGCGCCGCAGATCAGTACCGATCTTTTTTTCATAATGCTCCTCCTCGTCGCTTCTATCCTGCGACATAAATATACAGAGTTATCATACCACAAAAACGGGGCGATTCAATAGCGCCCTCCCGATATTTCGTGAATTTTTCGTGTTCTTTCTTGTGTTTCGGCCGTCCCCTGTGCTATAGTAGACGCGGTTCAAAGATACGAAAGTACATCCGTGCCAAGGCGTGGATTCAAAAAAGGAGACCCCATGACCAAAGGAGCTATCATCGCCCTGATCATACTGGCCGTCATGATCATCGTCATGATCGTGCTGTATTTTCTCGGAAAAAAAGCACAGAAAAAGCAGGATGAGCAGAACGCCCTCCTGCAGGCAAACAAGCAATATGTGTCCATGCTGATCATCGACAAAAAGCGGATGAAATTAAAGGATGCGGGCCTTCCGCAGATGGTCCTGGACCAGACCCCGAAGATGCTGCGGGGATCCCGGATGCCCATCATCAAGGCAAAGGTGGGACCCCAGGTGGTGAGCCTGATCTGCGATGACAAGATCTTCGAGGAAGTCCCGGTAAAGAAGGAAGTCAAGGCTGCCGTCAGCGGCATCTATGTGCTGGAGGTGAAGGGGCTTCACGGAAAGAGCAGTGCCGCACCCGTGGCCAAAAAGAAGGGACTGCGGGCGTGGGTGGATAAGCTGCAGGAGAAGGCAGGCGCAAAACCCATAAAATGATCGCACTGCGATCATTTTATGGCTAAGCAGATAAACCGTCGCTACGCGACTCCTTATCTGCAAGCAGGACAAACCATCGCTGCGCGATTCCTTGTCTGTGGACCGATAAACCGTCGCTGCGCGACTCCTTATCTGCAAGTACGACAAACCATCGCTGCGCGACTCCTTGTCTGTGGACCGATAAACCGTCGCTGCGCGACTCCTTATCTGCAAGCACGACAAACCGTCACTGGAAGTGATATTCCACCTCCAGGGTGGCGGGTTCGGGTTCCGACCCGTTCATCGAGATCTGATATTCCAGGCGGAGCGATGCTCCGCCTTCTTTTTTTTCGAAGTAGAAGTAACGGGTATCCGTGGTGACCAGGAAAACCCCATAGGGGACGGCATAGGTATTCTCATGCACCTTCCCGGTCTCGTAGGTGATCTTTGCATTCACGGCTCCCTTTCGGTCCACCTCCGCGGATCTTTCGTAGATGGTGATCCGGCTTCTGCAGATCCCCGCTCCCTGATCCGGTTCCTCGTAAAAGAGGTAAATGGTGCCGTCCTTCTCATACCAGGTGGCCTCACAGGAGGAGACCGTTTCTTCCCACCTGCCGTCCCGGCAGTGTCTGCCGGTGAGGGTCAGGTCCACTTTTTTCTTCTTTTCCGTATCCATCCTTGCTCACTCGGGCCCGACGGGATGCGTCAGGTTTTCTCCATGCGGATCTGCCGGATGATGGAGCGGCGCTGGTTGTCGATATGGATCTGCACCGCCTCGGCGGCAGCCTGGGCGTCCCCGGACACGATGCTCTCTAAGATGCTCCTGTGCTCACTCACCAGATTCGCGTGCCCCTCCGCA
This sequence comes from Lachnospiraceae bacterium, assembly GCA_017543485.1. Taxonomy (GTDB): domain Bacteria; phylum Bacillota; class Clostridia; order Lachnospirales; family Lachnospiraceae; genus AC2028. The sequence continues at coordinate 4,073 of JAFYFY010000133.1, forward strand.
TCCTTGATGTATTCGTAGCGGTAGCGGTACATGGGCTGGGACAGGGTCTCCTCCAGGGCGATGAGGCGTTCGTTTTTCGTCGCCCGGATGATCACATTGTGGAAGTCCACATCCGCCTGGGCGATGACCCGGTTGTCCGCACCGCTTCCCACGGCACTTTCGAATTTCTCGCAGGCCTCCCGCAGGGTCTGCAGGCCGCTCTGGGTGATGCGCTCACAGGCCAGCTGCACGCACAGAACGTCCAGTGCCCGCCGCACCTCCAGCACGTCATTCATGCTCTTTTCCGTCATCTGGGCCACCTGGGCACCGCGCCTGGGCACCATGGTCACCAGCCCCTCCAGCTCCAGCATCCGGATGGCTTCCCGGATGGGCGTTCTGCTCACCCCCAGCCGGTCGGCCAGATGGATCTCCATCAGCCTCTCCCCGGGCTGCATGACTCCCGTCAGGATCTCTCTGCGGAGGGTGTTGAACACCTCATCCCGCAGAGGAAGGAATTCTTCGTTTTTCGGTGTGTTTGATTTCGGCATGTCGTTTCCCGTTTCTAAATCCTGCTGTACAGGTGATGGTTTTTTCCGTCTGCTTCCTGTCTGTTTCGGATGCCGCTTCAGGAAGGCCGAGACAGGCCCGGTGTCACGGTCCGGGTGACAAAGCTTTCCTCCCGGGAGGCCAGTTCTTTGCTTCGCACCAGGCTCACCGCCCTTTCGGCGTCTTCTTCCGTCTCAAAGATCCCGAACACTGTGGGCCCGCTGCCGCTCATCAGCACCCCCCGGGCGCCGCCGGAAGCAAAGAGTGCCTTGATCCATCCCACCTCCGGACAGGCGGGAACGGTGACGGCCTCCAGCACATTCCCCAAAAGCGCCGGGATCTGCGCCCGGTCTCTTTCTCTGATGGCCCGGACCATGGCATCCACATCCGGATGGATCAGCATCCCTGCAGGAGCCTCTCCTTTCCATCCGGCGATGGTATCCAGGGTCTCATAGACATATCTGGTGGAAACCCCCGTCGCCGGCTTTGCCACTGCCAGGATCAGCTCCGGCATTTCCGGCAGAAGTGTCAGTTTTTCGCCAATCCCTTCCGCCAGCTGCGTTCCGCCGCTGATGCAGTAGGGGATATCCGCCCCCAGCTCCTTCCCGATCTCCCGCAGCTGCACATCGGTGAGGCCGCATTCGAAGAGCCGGTTCATCCCCCGGAGCGTGGCCGCCGCATCCGCACTTCCCCCTGCCATTCCGGCTGCGATGGGGATCTGCTTTTCCAGGCGGATCCGGACTCCGCTGCCGATCCCGCACTGCTCCCGGATCCGCTGCGCCGCCCGCCAGATCAGATTGTCGGACCCCAGGGACAGCGCCTGACCTCCCGGCAGCTTTCCGCTGCCCTGGATGCGGATCCCGTCCGTTCCCTCATCCGCCTCAAGTTCCAGGCTGTCCCGGATGTCGATGGTCTGCATCACCATCCGGACCTCATGGTATCCGTCCGGTCTGCGGCCGGTCACATCCAAGGCGAGGTTGATCTTTGCATATGCGGTTTCCCGAACAGGTCCGGTCATAAGCTTGCCTTCCTTCCGGTCCGCGTCCCGGCACGGCATTCCCGTCGGTGTCCCTGACAGCTGCCTGCAAATCCCTTCGGGGAAAAGGGGGGCGGATTGTATAAATTTTAGTACAATCCGGAGGCTTCGTCAAACCCGGCCCATGACGGATGCGGCGAAAAACCTGTATTTCGCACAGAAACGGTGCGCATGTGGTATAATGGCGATATCTGCAATGCCAAATCCGTTTCGTGTCAAAAGCGAGGTGTCCGATGCTCTCCGTATTGCTGATCTGGATCTATATGCTTTTCACGGTCGCTTTTCCGGGAGCGGCTGCTCTTTGTCTGCTGCTTTCGGATGAGCAAAGAAGGCACCTTCTTCCGGAGGATGCCCCCATCTTCGGGATCATGATCGTCACGGTATATGCGCAGGTCTTCAGCCTCTTTTCCGGCGTGGGTGCCGGAGCCAATGCACTGCTTCTTGCGCTGTGCGGGGTCAGCTGCCTGTATCTGACCTGCTGCAAGAGAACAGGCAGATCCCCGTTTTTGGAGCATCCGGCAAAAGGCAGCCTTCCGAACCGTCTCTGCGTCCTTCGGGTCGTGGGGATCGCCGCCCTGGTCCTGCTCATGGCCTTCGGAACCTCCCGGGGATATCTGCATTATGATTCCGATGTCTACCACGCCCAGGCCATCCGCTGGATCGAGGAATACGGCGTGGTGAAGGGACTGGGGAATTTCCACGGAAGACTGGCCTACAACAGCTCCTCCTTCGCCCTCTCGGCGCTCTACAGCTTCGCCTTTCTGGGGGGGCAGTCCTACCACGCCTGCGCCGGTTTTCTGGCCACTCTGGTGCTGCTTTCCTCCCTGCGGATCCTGCACCTGTTCCGGGACCGTGCGCTTCGCATCTCCGACTTTGCCAGGCTGGGGGGGATCTACTATGTGCTGAACATCTATGACGAGATGGTATCCCCCGCCACGGACTATTTCGCCATGCTGCTCTTTCTCTATATCCTGATCCGGACCCTGGATCTTTCGGAGGATGCATCTGCCGCATGGGATGCGGACCTTCTGGCGGTGCCGGCGCTCCTGTCCGTCTTTCTGGCCACGCTGAAGCTCTCCGCCGCAGGCATGGTGCTTTTATGCCTCCTGCCGGTGATCTGGCTGATCCGGGAAAAGCACTTCGGCAGGATCGGGGTCTACGTGCTCTGCTCCGCCGGGATCGCCCTGCCCTTTTTCCTCCGGGCCTACTATCTCTCCGGGTGGGCGCTGTACCCTTCCATGTTCCCGGATCTCTGGGATCCGGCCTGGAAGATCCCGGAGCTGTTCGTGCGCCCGGATGCGGATTACATCATCGCCTTCGGCCGGGGATACAGCAATATGGAAGCCGCTCATCTCCCCCTGTCGGAGTGGCTCCCCCACTGGTTCGCGGGCCTTGGCGGAAAAGACAGACTGCTGGTGCTTTCCTGCGCCGCAGCCATCTGCCTCTATCCGGTGAGTCTCTTTCTGCGCCGAAGACAGGCAGCGCTTCATATGGCGGAGGGTGCGGTGATCCTGTCCTTTTTTGCCTGGCTCTTTTCCTCTCCCCTGGTGCGCTACGGACAGGCGGTGCTTCTTCTGCTGCCCCTGGTGCTCTTCGGGGATCCGATGTGCCTGCTTTGGCAGAAACTGACCGCCGGCCGCTCCGGCGACGCCGCAGAAAAGCCCGCTTCCGGCACCGGGACGAGGATCCTTCGGATGCTTCCCGCTATATTGGTCCTGTGCTTTCTCCTGTACAAGACGGTAACCCTGGGGAGTTATATCTACCGTGTCCGTCTGCAGCCCTTCTATCTGACCCAGCAGGACTACGGAACCTACGAAACCTATGCCTATCAGTTAAGAGGCCTGACGGTCTACGGACCGGTGAGCGGGGACCGGACGGGGTACGATCCCTTCCCCACCTGTCCCCAGGACATGCCGGGACTGTCCCTCTTCGGGGACTCCCTGGAGGACGGATTCTATCAGGAGCTGCGATAATCGCGCAGCTTCGCGAAGTTGTTGAAAAATAAGCGTTCCGTGTGATATGATGTCTATACAAAACGAACCCATGTCCCAAGGGCTCGTGAATGCAATACAGAAGGCGAGGGAGTGTGGAGAGAGAACCGGAAGGTCGAGGTTACCATCCCCGTCAAAGGAACCATCATCCGTTCCGAACAGGTCAGCACCGCTATGTATGTCTCCATCGATCTTGTGGAGGAGATCAAGATCGTCCGTACCAAGCGCTTTGACTTTGATTTCTACGTCTTTATCAATGCCGAGACGGATCAGGTAAATGTGGTCTACAAGAGAAAGGGAGATACCTACGGCCTGATCGAGCCCGAGATCTGAGCGAGCTGAAAGCAGAAAAGGTTGTGTGACGGAAATGGTCTGCTGCCAGCAGACCATTTCTTTTTTCATCCATGATAGGATGATAGAGCTGTTTATGAGGAACGGGGGCTCTTTCGTGACGGAGGGGTGACGGACGAAATGGATGGAAACAGACTCAGCACAACGGATTTTTTGAATCTGTTTGAGGAGGATCCGCGGCAGGCGGAAATGATCCTTCGGGATCCCCCGGTGGGACCGGACGGAGAATCCTTTTTTTACGAGAAGAAGCTTCCAGAATATCTCGCAGAGCTTTTGTCGCAGCACGGTCTGAAACTCTCGGAAGTGGTGAGGGACTCCCTTTTGAGCAAGAGCTATGCCTATCAGGTATTTGCGGGAGAAAGGGTTCCGTCAAGGGATACGCTGTTGCGGATCGGCCTGGCGATGCATTTGCCTTCGGAGGAGCTTCAAATGCTTCTTCGCCGGGGTGGTGTCGGGCCCCTTTATCCGAAGGTGAGGCGGGATGCAGCGATCCTCTTTTGCGTGGGACGCGGACTGTCTTTGGACATGGTGGAGAGTTTTCTGGAGGAACTTGGCGAGACCGGGTTATTTATCACACAGGGAAATGAACAGAGATGAAGAGTCCGGAAGAACAACAGACCCTGACAGAGCTGGAGGCTGCCTTCGGAAAGTCGTATCGTATCGATCCGCTCCCGGAGGAGCTTGACGGTTTCTACGAATGCCTGTCCGTCCTTTCCTGCAAGAGGGGGCGCAGGGTGTGTCTTCTGCAAAAGCGGGAGACCGGAGAAAAGCGGATTTATAAAGAAAGCAGTGATCCGGAGGGCCGCAGGAGCCTGGAGACGGAATACTGCTTTCTTTTGGTGTTGGGAGAAAGCACCGATACGACAGCATACCGGCGGAACGAAGAAACGGGACTGGAATACCTCCTGCGTCCGTACTATGAAGGTGTGACCCTGCAGCAGTACGTGGAAAGCGCGCGGGAGCAAAACACTGCTTCGGAAAAGGAAGGACTGTCCACGGAGGAAGCCATCGCACTGATGCGCTCCGTCTGCAGGGAAGTCGCAAAGCTCCATCGCCAGGATCCGCCCCTTGTGCACAGGGATCTGAAGCCCTCCAACATCTTGCGATGCCCCGACGGAAGCTGCAGGATCATCGATTTTGAAAGCCTCCGGGAGTTCAAGGAAGGGGAGGAACACGATACCGTTTACATGGGGACCAGGGAGACTGCAGCTCCGGAGCAGTTCGGATACCGTCAGACCACGGTCCAGACGGATATTTATACCCTGGGCGTGCTCTTTTTGTACCTGCTCACGGGCGGCTATTCCGTGAATACCCCCGGCTGGAACGGACTGCCCCGGGAAGTGCGGCACTGTATCAACAAATGTCTTTCCTTCGATCCGGAGGGACGCTACGGTTCTGTGGCGGAGCTGGACCGGGATCTGGCATGCATCGGCCGTCTGGGACTCCGATTCCGTACGATCCTCTTTCGCGCAGCGGCAGGCATTCTCGGCGTTCTTGCGCTTTTCCTGGGAACCCTGGGGATCCTGAAAGCTGCGGGCATTCTCGGAAACAAACCCGTGAGATTCGCAAATGCTCAGATCGAGGAGGCGGTGAGAAAGGCAAATCCGGAGTTTTCCGGGAGGGACATTTATCCGGAGGATTTAAGACGTGTGACCGTCGTTGTGCTCTGCGGTGACCGCACCTTTGCCTCCTGGGAGCAACATAAGGAATTCCATGACGATAACTGGGCCTTTTGCGACCAGGAACTTGCACCCATGGAAAGCGCGGATCTGTCGGACCTTGCGATGTTTCCGAACCTCAATACCCTGGTGCTGTGCAATCAGGGGCTGGAGACATTGCCGGATCTGTCCGTCTATCCGAAATTAAAGCAGGTAAATTTTTTTCATAATTCTCTTACGGATCTGAGCGGTTTTACCGGAACGGAGCATCTGGACATCGTGGATCTGACCAAGAACCAGGTCAGCGATCTGATGCCGTTGCAAGGCAATCTGAGACTTCGCTGTCTGCGGCTTCGCGGAAACAATGTGGCCGATATGTCGCCACTGGCAGAGCTGAATCTGCAGATCCTGGACCTTCTGGATAATCCGGTGGAGGATCTTTCTTTTCTGGACAATATGCCAAATCTGACCACACTGCGCCTTTCCGGTGTATCTTCGGAGGATGTGGGCAGGATCGCTGCCTTAAAAAAGCTGGATGAACTGGAGATGTTTAATTACCGGATGGAGAATCTGGAGCCCCTTTCGGAGCTGCGGGAGATGAATTGGCTGTCTATTTCCCAAAGTCCCGGGCTCACCTCCCTTGAGGGGATCCAGAAGATGCGCCATTTGGAGGGGCTTGATATCCAGAATACGGGCATTACGGACATTTCCCTGTTAAGGAACTGCACTCACCTGACCTATTTGAGTATCTGTCTGGACAGGATCGAGGACTATTCCGTCCTGAAGGAACTCCCGAAGCTGAGAAAGCTGTCCGTTGATTTTCTTCAGGAGCCGGAGATCCGCAGCCTGGGCCTTGAAAATGTCGAACTGGAATATCACTGAAAAACGGATACAGTCCGCTGGCGGCGTACCTTTTTTTGGTCTTGTACAGGTATAATCTTCTTACTTGAAGAAGCGGGAATATCCGCTGAAAAAGAGAAAGGAGATACTGTATGGCGAGAATCGGAAAAAAGCCGAAAACTTCCGGAATAGCTGTATTTCTGGAAGTTTTTTGCGCGGTATTGGGACTGGCTCTTCTTTGGCCGGGGATGAGTGCCCGTGCGGCGGTGGATCACCCGGAGGAGTTCCACTGCATCGATATCGATGAATCCACACAGTCATTCATGATCAACATCAACAGGGTCACTTCGGAGCTGGAGATCCTCGCGGACGAGACCACCGCGGACATCGTCTGGGACAAGGCAGCGAAGACACTGACGCTGACGGATGTCGATTGGGAACGGACGGACGACAGAGGGCCGTTTTTCCAGATCAACAATCTGACGGATGTGACCCTGGTCCTGAAGGGGGAGAACAAGCTGATCCGGACCGGGGATTTCGGCGGAGAAGCGATCCGGATGAATCAGGTGACCGGAACCTTTACGATCATGGGGCCGGGGACCCTGACCATCGAGACGGAGGGAGATGCACCTGCCTTCGCCTGGCAAAATTGGAACGATGAGCTTCAGCAGCAGACCCATGCAAGACTGAAGAACACGGCTACGCTGACGATAAGCAGCGCAAATCCCCATCACGATGTGGAATTTTTTGCCACCAGGATCTCCATGGTCTCCAATTCCGGCTACGTGTACGGAAGGATTCTGATGGACGGGGACGGAGCCTTCCTCGACATGGTGCCCTATACCACCGAGTACACGGAACAGGTGGAGCATGATTATGCGGACAAGGCCTACTATTTTGAAAGCAGTACGGCCCCCGCAAATCCGGATCCGAGAGTGGTTCACTGGGATCCTCAGCAGGACGGCACACCCAACCATATCATCGGTTCCTTCATCGACGGGGAGGCCTGGCCCTGCAGAAGGATCGGTGAGTACGATGCCGATGGATATCCGATCCTCTCCGATTGCGGTTACTGGCAGCGCTTCTGGATCACCAATGAGGAGTGGGGCGGAAGCCGTGAGGAAGAAAACAGACCGACCCGTCACCTGCTCTACGGTAACGAAGAAGAGCGCGTGGCGATGCTGACCCCTGCAGATAAGCTGCAGATCGATGACGGCAAGACCTATGTCATCGACACGGACCTGCGGTATCTTTCCGTCAGCTGCGGCAATGTCACCATGAACGGTAATATCCGGTTTACCGCCATCGGCACCTCCGTGGTGGTTTGGGACGGCGAGCCCGACGATCGGGGACATATCCGGCTGATCAGGGATGAGGACGGCGTCCCCATCACCAACTATGACAGTAGCGATGCCGTCTTTACCATCAACGGCGATGTCATGAGCCTCTCTTTGTCCGATACCTTCCGCGGTGACATCATCATGAACGGAAACTCCATGATGACCACCTACGATTATGAACTTCTCTCCGAGGACGATGTTCCCGTGGACAATCCCGGGTACCCCTCCGAGCTGTATGCTGCAGTGAAATCCCCCGGGAAGATCGTAGAGGACGGACAGTTCAGCTTCCCCCTGGATCCCTTCGACGGCTGGATCACCGGCGCTTCTTACGGGGAAGAATCCTTTACGAATCTCTCCCATGAGGTGGATGAGGAATTCGTCCACGGAACCCAGCAGATCATCGATGATGCGGTCCTGACCGTGGATCTGGGTACGGACGGGATTCCCGAGGACGGTTTCCCCTTCGTAAAGGAAGCGGATGCAGCCGAGCAGGAGAAGGCCCTGGAACTTCTGGGGGATGAGAATGCCAACGCCCTGGTTCTGAGCATCTCCCTGATCTCGGAAGGCGAGAAGACCCAGCCCTCCAAGGAGATCAATCTCTACCTGGACGGCATCACCGGGTTCTCAAACCCGAGCCTGTATCATATAGGGAGCGACGGAACCCTTGAGAAGCTCTACACCTTCTCCGGCGAGTCTTTTGAAGGAAAGATCGTGGCACCGGTCAATTCCTTCAGTACCTATTTTGTCGCCGAAGAGAAGGCTGCAAGCATCTATCTGAACCGTCTCTATGACCTCTTCTTCGACAGACTGCCGGATACAGCGGGCAAAAACGACTGGATGGAAGCTCTGGAGGATCACTCCATGAGCATCGCCAATGTGCTTGTGGGCTTCTTCCAAAGCCCGGAGCTGATAAACCGCGGTTTGTCCAACAAGGAGCTGGTGAAGCTGGTCTATCTCACCGTTCTTGACAGAGAGGCGGACGCAGAGGGACTTGCCTGCTGGACGGAGCAGCTGGATAACGGCATGAGCCTGAACCAGCTGATCGCAGGCTTCCTAAGCAGCGCGGAGGGTAAGGCCTATGCCGCATCCACCGGCCTGGATTACGGCGGGATCTATGCGGACGGCAGCGTCCTTTCGCCCGGACTGAGAGCCTTTGTGGCGAGAATGTACAGGATCGTCCTTGGCAGAGAGCCCGAGAGCGCAGGCTTCTATGACTGGGCGGAGTGCGTGAAGGATCAGAACCTCTCCCCGAGAGAGATCCCCGCGAACTTCTTCTTCTCCAAGGAATACACCGCCCTGAACAAGAGCGATGTCGACTTTGTGACCGACTGCTACCGCAGCGTCCTGGGCAGGGAGCCCGAGGCAGAAGGACTGAAGTACTGGACGGATACCCTGGCTGCCGGCACCGACCGCAGGGATGTCCTGAAGGGATTCACCGATTCTCCGGAGTTTACGAACCTGTTGGCAGGCTTCGGACTGAAGTAAAAAAGACTGTGAATATGACCTGCGCGCCGGAGGATCTCCTCCGGCGCGTTTTTTGCGCAAAAGCGCTCGATATGATAAAATGTTTCTGCAGGGCTCTTCATTTTTTCAGAGGAGTCGTCGATATAAGATATGTAATCATGGATGATTGAGTTTTCTGCCTGCAGAAAACTCCGCACGAAAGGAGCGAGCGATGAGTGTAAACGGAATTACATCTTCTCAGGTCGCCGCCACATATACCCCTTCTTCCGCGCCCGCAAAGGCAAAGGGCACCGGGGAAGAGCCTGTGGCAAAGACCGAAGGCGCCGCTGCCGTCTATGAGCCCTCCGGCACACCGGCAGCAACTGCAAAAAAGACCTATACCCCCGATCTGGCAACGGTGAACAAATTAAAAGCCGATGCCGAGGCGCGTACACAGAACCTGCGCAGCCTTGTGGAGACCGTGATCTCCAAGCAGGCTACCACCTACGGGAACGCAACCGATATCTGGTCCTTCTTAAAGAGCGGGAACTACACCGTGGATCCCGAGACGAAAGCTCAGGCCCAGAAAGATATTGCCGAGGACGGCTACTGGGGTGTCAACCAGACAAGTGATCGAATCGTCCAGTTTGCAACCGCCCTGACCGGCGGAGATCCCGACAAGCTCGATGAAATGATGGATGCGTTCAAGAAAGGCTTCAAGCAGGCCGAAAAAGCCTGGGGCGGTGAGCTCCCGGAAATCTCTCAGAAAACCTACGACGCCGTGATCGAAAAGTTCAACAAGCTGAAAGAAGAAGCGGGCCTCGAAGTCGAGGCATGACTCCCGAACATCCAATGGTTACAAAAGAGCTTCCCGAAACAGGGAAGCTCTTTTTTGTTCCTTATTCTTCCACGGCCCCGATGAGGTCCCGCACATCCCGCACGTTCGTGCGCTCCAGATAGCTCTCCAGTCCCTCCAGCACCTGCACCGACGCCTGCGGGTCAAAGAAGTTTGCGGCTCCCACCGCCACGGCGGTGGCTCCCGCCAGGAGGAATTCCGCCGCATCCTCCCCGGTGAGGATCCCGCCCATACCGATCACCGGGATCTTCACCGCATGGGAGGCCTGATAGACCATCCGCACCGCCACGGGCTTGATGGCCGGACCGCTCATGCCCCCGGTCTTGTTGGCCAGCACAAAGCGCCGGCGGTAGACATCGATCTTCATGCCGGTGATGGTATTGATGAGGGAAATGGCATCCGCCCCGGCGCTCTCCGCCGCCCGGGCCATCTCCGTGATATCCGTCACATTGGGGGAGAGCTTCATGATCACGGGCTGCTTTGCGTGGCGCTTCACCTCCCGGGTGATCTCTTCCAGCGCGGAGGCCTTCTGTCCGAAGGCGATGGCACCCTCCTTCACATTGGGGCAGGAGACGTTGATCTCCAGCATGGAGACGCTCTTTTCCTCCCCCAGGCGCTCCACCACTTCCACATAGTCCTGGATGCTCTTCCCGCAGACGTTCACAATGACATTTGTGTCATACTCTTTCAGGAAGGGAAGGTCCCGCTCACAGAATACATCGATACCGGGGTTCTGGAGCCCGATGGCATTTAACATCCCGCCGTAAACCTCCGCCACCCGGGGGGTGGCATTCCCGGGCCAGGGGACATTGGCGACCCCCTTGGTCACCACGGCTCCCAACCGGGACAGATCCACAAATTCGCTGTATTCCATGCCGGATCCGAAGGTCCCGGATGCGGTCATCACCGGGTTTTTGAACTGTACGCCCGCGATCTCCACGGACAGATTGCGCTGATCGCTCATGCGAATCTCCTTCTCATAAAAGCACCTCCCGGCACTCAAACACCGGCCCTTCGGTGCAGACCCTTGCGTTATTCACATGGGAGTGGGGATCCTCCTTTGCGGTCTTTGTCACACAACCCAGGCAGGCGCCGACGCCGCAGGCCATCCGCTCCTCCAGGGACAGATAAGCGGGGATGTCCAGTCCCAGGGCGTATTCCTTGATGGCCCGGAGCATGGGCATGGGCCCGCAGGCGCAGACCGCATCCGCCGTCACCTCATTTACCCGGATGGCATCCAGCACATTGCCCTTTGTTCCCAGGGAGCCGTCCTCCGTGGCCACCAGGACCTGGGCATAGTCCTCCAGATCCGCCGCCAGGAACAGGTGATCATCCCGGTACCCCAGAACAGCCGTCACGCTCCGGGCTTTTCCCTCCAGGGTCTTCGCCAGCTCCAGCATGGGCGGGATCCCGATGCCGCCCCCCAGGAGCAGCACTTCTTTTCCCGACAGTCCTGTCAGGTCGTATCCGTTTCCGATGGGACCCAGGATGCTGACCTCCTCTCCGGGTCCGAGGGCGGAAAACTCCTTCGTCCCGGCTCCCGCCACCCGGTATACCAGGCGCAGCTGCGCCCCTTCCGGATCCGTCTCGCAGATGCTGATGGGTCTGGGCAGGAGGGTGGCGGCGCATTCCGGATACACCATCACAAACTGTCCCGGACGGGCAAGCTTTGCGTCCTCCCAGCGGAGGCGCAGGTCATAGATCCCGGGGGCGATCTGTGTCTGGGCCATCACCCGGGCCTTTTTCTTTTTTCTGCCGCTTTCTGTCATGTTTTCCGTGGCCTTTCCTGATCTTTCAAGGGCAGGAGCATTTTTTGCAAGTGCCTTCCGCCCTATGCATCCGCACCGTCCCGGTATACCACCCTGCCGCCGCAGACCGTATATTTCACCACGCCGCTCAGCTCCCATCCGATAAAGGGGCTGTTGCAGGCTTTGGAGGCGAAGGTCTCCCCCACGATCCGCTTTTCCTTCGGGTCAAAGATCACCAGATCCGCATTCCTTCCGGGCTCCAGGCTCCCGGCATCCAGGTTCCAGACCTGTGCGGGGGCGGTGCTCATGCAGCGCAGAAGCTCCATCCTGGACAGCTCCCCGGTCTCCACCAGCTGGGTGATCCCCAGGGGCAGTGCGGTCTCCAGTCCGATGATCCCGCTGGGGGCTCGGGTGATGGACTGTCTCTTTTCCTCCGCCGTGTGGGGTGCGTGATCGGTGGCGATCATATCGATGCTGCCGTCCCGCAGACCCGCCGCGATGGCCACCCGGTCCTTTTCCGTCCGCAGGGGCGGGTTCATCTTCGCCAGCGTCCCGTAGAGCTCCAGGTCCTCCTCCGTCAGGGTGAAGTGATGGGGCGTGGCCTCCGCATGGACATCCAGCCCGGCGGCTTTGGCCTGCCGCACCAGCTCCACGCCCTCGGCGGTGCTGATGTGCTGGATGATGACCCGGGCGCCGGTCTCCTTTGCCAGGATCAGATCCCGGGTGATCATGCGGATCTCCGCCTGTCGCGGGGAGCCCTGGATCCCGAAATACGTGCTGGCCTTTCCTTCATTTACCCCGTTGTTTGCAATGAGCTCCGGGTCCTCCTCGTGAAAGCTGATGGGGACCCCCAGCTCCCGGACCCGCTCCATGGCACGCCGTACCAGCGCTTTGTCCGTCAGGGGCTTTCCGTCATCCGTAAATCCCACCGCGCCTCCTGCCCGGAGGGTCTCCATATCGGTGAGTTCCACCCCCTGCATGCCCTTTGTCACATTGGCGGCGGCATACACCCGGATCCCGGTCTGCTTTCCCTTTTCCGTCACATACCGGAGGGTCTCCGGGTTGTCCACGGTGGGCTTTGTATTGGCCATCATGACCACGGAGGTATATCCGCCCTTCGCCGCGGCGGCAGCTCCCGTGAGGATGTCCTCCTTTTCCGGGAATCCGGGATCCCGAAAGTGCACATGGGGATCCACCAGTCCGGGGGCCACGATGCAACCGGAGGCATCTAGGACCTCTTCGTCCTTTTCCGGTGTGATCCCGGCTTCGATCCGCAGCACCTTCCCCTCCGGCGAGACGAGAAGGTCCGCGATCTCGTTTCGGCCCGTAGCCGGGTCCATGATCTGTCCGTTTTTGATCAGCATGTAGGTTCCTCTTTTTTCCCCTCGATCTCTTCCACCGCTGTCACGGCTTCGATGGTCTCTTCGGTCATCTCATCCGGCGTCTCCTCAGGCGTTCCATCCTTTGCCTTGCGGCGTCTTTTCCCACGCTTCTCCCGCACCTTTTCAAACACGGTGCTGTCGGCGCCGGTGGCCAGAAACTCCGCCGCATCGTCCGGCACGTCGTCCAGGTTCTCGCTTCCGATGTCCACGGCCAGAGGTGCCCGCTTAAACAGGATATCATACATCACCGGAATGATATAGAGGGTCATGAGGGTGGCGTACGCCAGACCGCCTGCGATGACCAGGGCCATGCCCCTTCCCATCTGGGCGGACATGTCATCTCCGAAGATCAGGCCGGACTCCGCCAGGATGGTGGTCAGAGCGGTCATCAGGATGGGACGCATCCGGGTCTTGCCGGTGGCGATGAGGGCGTCGCGCCGGGCCAGACCGCCGATCCGCAGCTGGTTTGCATAGTCCACGAACACGATGCCGTTATTGACCACGGTCCCCAAAAGAACCAGGAAGCCCATGAGGGAGATGATGGACATGTTTTCTCCCACCAGCCACAGGGCCAGCAGTCCTCCCGTAAAGGCCAGGGGGATGGTAAAGAGGACGATGAAGGGACTTAAGAGACTCTGGAACTGGGCCACCATCACCAGATAGATGAAGGCCGCTCCCAAAAGGAACACCAGGGCCATCTGGGTGATCATCTGGTTCACCGTCTCGTATTCGCCTCCCAGGCTTAGGGTATAGCCGTCCGGCAGCTCGTAGGATTCCAGCAGGGGCTCCAGCTGTCTGGTCAGGAGCGTGGTGTTGTACCCCTCCTCCACGGAAGCGGTGACGGTGATGTAGTGGCTCTGGTTCTCCCGGGCGATGCGGGAAACACCGTCCTCCACCTCGATCCGGGCATACCGGCTTAAGGGGATGTCCTCGCTTGTGGTATTTCCCTTCTCATCCGTGGTCTTTTTCAGGAAGGAATAGTCCAGGATATTTTCCTTCATCAACGGGTCGATGTTGGTCACCACGTTCAGGTCCATATCCACACCGTCGATCTGCACCTTTACCGAAGAGGCGGAGGTGGTCATCTTCCCGGCGATCTGCTGGTAGATCTGGGCCACGGAAAAGCCGTCCCGCATGGCCCGGTTTTTGTCAATATACAGATGCAGCACCTGTGCCGCATCCTCCTGACCGTTGGAGATCTCGGTGTAGCCGGGGATGCGCTCCACCAGCTCCATCACCTCCCGGCTGATCCGCAACAGTTCATCCGAATCGTTTCCGTAGATGCTGACGGACAGTCCGCTCCCCAGGAAGTTGGTCATTTCACTCATTCCCGTGGAGATCGTCAGCTCCGCTCCCAGATCCGCCAGGTCCCTCTCGATCCGGTCCGTGATGGCCCGGACCTCCCCGGAGCCCGCATCCGGATTCTCCGTGGTCAGCATGAAGGAAAAATGCGTATAATCATCCCGGGAGGCCGCCGCAGATACCAGCAGGGACTCCCCGCCTCCCGTCATCACGGCCACGGAGCCCACTCCGTCGATCTCCAGGATCCGGGAGATGGCCTCATCCGAAGCTGCATAGCAGTCCTCCCGGACGGCATCCTCCGGGAAGGTCAGATTCACCTGGATCTGGTTGCTGGTCATATCCGGGATCATCACGATCCCCATCCGCACCACCAGATAGATGCTCAGCGCCAAAAGCCCGATGGCCGCAGCCAGCGGGATCGCCTTAAACCGCAGGCAGAAAGCCAGAGTCCGTCCATAGAGATCCTGCACCCGGTCAAAGAAGGGATGGGCCTTCGGCACGGACCTTCTCATCAGCGTGGAGCTGGCAGCCGGCACCACGGTCATGGATACCAGGAGGGATGCCATAAGACAGAAAATGATGGTTAAGGACATGGGCATCATCAGCTCCCGCACCATGCCCTGGGTATAGACCATGGGGAAAAAGACACAGACCGTGGTCAGGGTGGAGGCGATGATGGCCCCCGCCACCTGCATGGTCCCCTGCACCGCCGCCCGGGGGGCGCTGATCCCTCTGCCACGGAGCCGGTAGACGTTTTCCATGACCACGATGGAATTGTCCACCAGCATCCCGATGCCCAGTGCCATGCCGGAGAGAGACATCATGTTCAGGGACACGTTCGTGAAATACATGGCGATGAGGGCGGTGAGCACACTCAAAGGAATGCCGATGGCCACCACCAGAGTCGGCATGAAGTCCCGCAGGAAGATGGCCAGGATGAGGATGGCCAGGCCGGCTCCCATGATCATGTTCTGGACCACGTTCTTTACGATGAGGTCGATATAGTCGCCCTGGTCCACCACCACCAGGATGGAAAGCCCCGGGAACTGCTTCTGCAGCCGGTCCGCCTCCTTCAGCACCGTCTTGCTGACCTCGTTGGTCCCGGAGGTGCTGCTCTTAAACACCGAAAGCACCACGGCAGCCTCGTTGTTCAGTCTGGTGTAGGTGGTGTCGGAATTGTCGATGATGGTCACCGTGGCCACGTCCCGAAGCTTCACATCCCCGATCTTGTCGATGTTTACCAGGACCAGATCTTCCAGCTCCTCCACGCTTTCAAAGTTCTGTCCGATCTTTAACAGCCAGGCATTGTCCGATTCGTCGTCCAGATACCCCGCAGGCATCTCGAAGTTCTGGGCGTAGATGAGCTGTGCCAGAGTGGAAATGGACAAAAGCTGGTCCGCGTTGGCGTTTCTTCGGGCCTCGTCCCCCTGTTTTTCAAAGGTCTCCAGGCCTTCATAATAGCTCTCCCAGCCGTCATCGATCTTCTTCTGTCCGTCCTCTAAGGCATCCTGGCCGGAGACCATCTGCTCTCTGGCGCTCTTTAGCTGTTCCTTCGCCGCATCCAGCTGGGCCTGGGCTGCCTCCAGCTGGGATTCTCCCGCAGCGATCTGGGCCTGGGCAAATCCGAAGGAGGAAGCCGCCTGGAGCTTGGCCGCTTCGATGTCCGTGTAGGTCACTCCCATGGCCCGGAGCTGTTCCTCGTATCCGGCGATGACAGCCTTGGTGACTTCCATCTCCACCAGCAGGGACTCCCGCTCCGCATTGTAGGAAGCCAGCATGGAAAGGACCTGGGCCGCCTGGGCAGTCTGGGTGGTGGTATCGTCCGCCTCGGGATCGATCTCCGGTGCCACCCGGGGAGCGTCGGAGAGTCCCGCCATGATGGCGGAAGCCTCGGAGCGGGTGGTGGCTGCCCGGAGGGCAGCGGTATCATACCCCCCGGTATCCAGGGTATCGCAAAGCGCCCGGATCGACGCCAGTTCTTCCTCCGTCAGCTGTTCATCCGTGCCGCTTCCCAGGATCCCCATCAGAGAGGCGATGGTCCCGGGGATATCCGCGGTAGCCGCCGGCGTGTCCGGTCCGTTTTGCGTTCCTGCCTCGGCACCCGCCTGGGACAGTCCCTCCTGGATCTGTCCGATGACCGTATCCAGGGCTGTCAGCTGGGCCTGCTGCAGGACCAGCTGGGTCTGATAGGCGCTGAGC
>JAFYFY010000134.1 GCA_017543485.1 Lachnospiraceae bacterium
CGCTCCGCGATCTGCTCCCACATGGAGGTGTAGAGCTTCATGGCGTTTGCCCGCTCCGTCTCGTCCCCGGAGCTGAACATGGCCCACCAGCCGCCGTCCCAGTGATCGTTGATGATCACATACATGCCTGCTTCCCGGGCGTATCCCGTGATGGTCTCCACCCGGTCCAGAAGATCCTCCCGGATGCGATAATCGCCATTCTCCCAGTCCATGGTCTGTACCCAGGCCACGGGGATCCGCAGGCTGTCAAAGCCCGCCGCCTTCATGCCTGCGATCATCTCCCGGGTGGTCTCGGGCTGTCCCCAGGCTGTCTCATAGGAGCGGATGGGGGATGCGATGCCCAGGGCGTCCCGGTTATATGCCTCCATGGTGTTTCCCAGGTTGATGCCGTTCCCCATGAGATCCTGAAGCTCCAGGGAGGTAAGGTCCGTTCGCAGGCTTCCGTCATCTCCGCCCTGCAGGGGTCTGCCTTCTTCGGCAGTCTGAGCGGCAGGCTCCGCAGGAGTCTCCGTCACCGCCTCCGGGGTCTTCGTCGCCTGATCCTCGCTCTCCCGGCCGGCGCACCCGGCCGCTCCCAGAAGGAGCATCCCGGATACCAGAAAAACCTGCAGGAACCATCTTACCCCATTCCCGCTTCTTTTTTCAAGAGGGCCCTTGCGTCCTCCAAAAAGGCCCGTATCCATTTTTCCTGTTTTCATCTGTTTTCCCTTTTTTTGAAAATCGGGCTGTCCGTCATTCGAACAGCCCGATGATCCAGCGATCTGTTTTTTCGTTCTTCGGATTACTTTAACGCATCCTCTGCGGCCTTGCGCAGCTTTGCTTCCTCCTCGCACCAGGCGACGCACTCTTCGTAGCCGTGTGCATAGGCATCCGTCACCATCTGTCCCACGATCTCGTCAAACTCCGCATCGGTGGCTGCATAGATGGCATTCCAGGTGCCGGGGACGATGCAGTTTTTGGTCACTTCGTTCCAGCGCACCTCCAGGTCATCGTTTCTTTTTCCCTCGGAGTAGGTGGAGCCGGGGCTCATGACGTAATCCACCTTCGTGGTGATGAACTCAAACTCACTGACACAGCCGGTGTACTCTCTCCAGGCTGCCTCGGTGTCACATCTGGCATCCTGCTGCTCGCTGTTCCAAAGCTTGGAGTCAAAGGCTTCGCCGTTGGAATCCGGGTTGGTGGCCTTCTCGGACCAGGTGGTGTTGTTGATCTGGATGATGCCGTCCTGATAGGTTCCGGAGAAGCCTGCGGACTCCATGGAGGTACCCTTGGGATCCAGGCTGGCTGCTTTTCCCAGCTCCGTGAAGTGGGTATATCCGGCCTCGTCATAGTACCAGCACACATCCTTGGGACCATACCACATGGTCATGGCACCTTCGGGGGTGGAGAGCCAGTTGATGATCTCCATGCAAAGCTCGGGGTACTCCGTCTTCGCGCCGATGGTCCATACACGGTTTCCGCCCAGAGGGGACAGACCGTAGACGATGGGATGTCCGTTCGAAGGATTAAAGCTGAGCATCATCTTGTTTTCGCTCACATGCTCTTCCGTGTTATAGACATTGCTGCCGGCATAGTTGAAGATGGAGCAGAACACGCCGCCGGACTTCATCTTCTCGGACATGGTGTCAAAGGTGGTGGTCATGGAGTCGGGGTCGATGAGGTTCTTCTGATAGAGCTGGTTCAGGAACTTTAATACCCGCATGTAGGGTCCGTTGGGATCCAGGCAGTCGTAGAACTCTCCGTCCTCGGGATTGTACAGGCCGATGCCGAACTCGTCATATCCGTAATAAGCCGTGGCCATGGACTTGACATACATGACCATATTGCCGTCCCAGTCCGGCCACATGGAGAAGGCATAGGTGGGCTTGCCGTTCTCATCCACGGGGCAGATCTCCTTCATGCCTTCAAAAACGGGAATGAAATCCTCCAGCTCATTGACCTGGGGATAACCCAGCTGCTGGTAAAGATCCCAGCGCAGATCCCAGGTGTACAGGATGGAGTCGATGCCGTCCCGGTTGGAATTGCCGATGTTGTGTCCAAAGCCATGGACCGTTCCGGGTTCCATCCCCTCGGGGACGATCTGTGCGTTCTTTTCCAGCGCCTTTGCAAAGTTCTCTTTGATGTAGGGACCGTAGTCACTTAAAATGTCATCCTCGTTCCAGTCCAGGAGCAGCCCGTTCTTGATGGCATCCGTGTAGCTGGAGCCGTCGCTTCCGAAGACCACGATATCTCCCAGATCACCCTGCTCCATACGGGTCTGCATGGCACCGTTCTGATCCGGCACGATGTTCATGACGACATTGAACTTGTCCAGAAGGAGCTGTGCACCCCATCCCTGGATCGGTCCGCTGAAGTTGGCCAGCTGGCTGAACACCGTCAGGGTGATGGGACTTCCGTCCTTGCTCCAGTTCTGGCTGGTCTCGGTTCCGCCGGAAGCATTCCCGCCGGATGATGCCTTGGATCCGCAGCCTGCCAGCAGAGACATCCCCATGGCTCCCGCCATCACAAGGGCTGCGATCCGTTTCATAGTCCTGTTCTTTTTCATGTTTTTCCTCCTGCTTATTTGAATGACGAAACTGTCCTTCAAAATCTCAGATTCATCCCTTCACCGCCCCCAGCATGATGCCCTTCTCAAAGTACCGGTTCATGAAGGGGTATACCACCAGGATGGGAATGACGGTGACCATGGAGATGGTGTACTTGAGCACCTTTGCGTTGAGGGCCTGCTTCATGGCCGTGGTGGCCATGGTGCCTCCGGAGCTCATGACGGACTGAAGATTGGTGGTCTGGTTCAGATACTCATAGAGCCTGTGCTGCACGGTCTTTAACTCCGGGGAGCTCTGCATCAGGATCAGGGAGTCGGTGTAGGAATTCCAGTGTCCCACCGCACCGAAGATGGCGATGGTGGCCAGGATCGGTTTGCACAGGGGCCAGGTGATCTGCCGGAACACCGTAAAGAACCCCGCTCCGTCGATGAGGGCACTCTCCTCCAGCTCCGCCGGGATGGACTCGATATAGGTCTTTACCAGGATGATGTTATAGGGTGCCACCACCGCGGGAATGATATAGGCCGAAAAATGATTGGTCAGTCCCAGCATGGACATGTTCAGATACCAGGGGATGGTCCCGGCGTTAAAGTACATGGTGACCACCAGAAAGCGGTACCAGAACTGACGGTGCCACATCTCCTTCTTGGTGACCAGATACCCCACCAGCGCCGAAGCTGCCACCATGAGGGCGGTGCCCAGCACCGTTCTGGCGATGGTGACGAGAAAGGCCTGCCCCAGATCGGAGACATTGAGCATGGCCAGATAGTTGCTGATGTTGATGCCGTGGGGAAGGAGCTTGATCTGTCCTTTCTGCACCATATCATTGTCCGAAATGGTATTGATGAACAGAAAGTAGAACGGAAAGGCACACAGCAGCGTAAACACCAGAAAGAAGGCGTGGTTGATGATGTTGAACACCACG
Source organism: Lachnospiraceae bacterium (assembly GCA_017543485.1). Classification (GTDB taxonomy): domain Bacteria; phylum Bacillota; class Clostridia; order Lachnospirales; family Lachnospiraceae; genus AC2028. The sequence goes on from JAFYFY010000134.1 coordinate 3,472, forward strand.
TCCCCCGCACTCAGGCGGGTCTTCTTCGGATGGGCCTTTGCATATGCCCGTTCCATTTTGGCTTCACTTGTTTTCTTCGCTTGTTTCATCCTCTTCTCCCCCCTAAATGATGGATTCCCCGCGAATGGACTTGGAAAGCCGGTTCGCACCAAAGAGCAGGATCACACTGACGATGGATTTCACCATACCCACCACAGTGGAGAGAGGGATGATCCCGTTCTGGATACCCAGATTATAGACATACAGATCCAGAACCTCGATGACCTCCTTGTTCCGCGCATTGGAAAAGACCAGGTACTGATCCATTCCGTTGCTCAGGATGTTGGCAATGGACATTAAGAGCATGACAAAATAGGTGGGAAGAAGCCCAGGGACCGTGATATGCCACATCTTCTGGAACCGTCCGGCACCGTCCACCGTAGCCGCTTCATACAGCTGCTGGTCGATCCCGGAGATCCCGGCGATATAGATGATGGCGCTCCAGCCGATGCCCTTCCAGGTCCCCCAGAGCAGCATCTTAAGCCACATATGGGAGGCGTTCATCAGATAGTTGGTATCCCCTCCGAACATGGTATTTAAAAAGCCGTCGGTGGAAAAGATGGCCAGGGCGATGGCGTACACCAGCACCCAGGAAATGAAGTTGGGGATGGTGGTGACGGTCTGGATCACCCGCCGAAGTCTGGACTGCTTGATCTCGTTCAGGAAGATGGCAAAGGCGATGGGCAGCCAGCTGGTGGCGATCCCCAGTCCGCTCATGACCAGGGTGTTTCGAAGGACCCGCAGGATATCCTGTCTGGTGGCCGCATTTTGAAACAGCGTGGTAAACCAGTGAAATCCCACGAAATTCTCCATGGAGAGGGTGCCGCCTGCGGAGTATTCAAAGAATGCGTACCGCCACCCGTAAAGGGGCAGATAGGCGAAGACGAAACACAGCATGGCAAAGGGCAGGAACATCAAAAAGAGCTTATATTTCGACTCGATCTCATACCGGTCCTCCCGATCCGCCTTCGGCAGCAGGAAGAAAATGAGAAGGGATGCGGCCAGAAGAAGCACCGCAAAGATCACATAAAGGAAAAAGGCCGCAGGGAAGCTTGGCTCCACCCGGTCCGGCTTGGAGCTGCCCAGCAGCTGGGTGTAGCTGATATAGATGAGGACCAGCCCCACGCACATGCACACGGCACCGCCCAGGCCAAAGCCCTTTCCCAGATTTTTCAGTTTCAGATTGCCCAGGGACATGCAGGCCGAGGCTGCACAGAGTGCGATGCCGATGAGGATCGTCATGGCACCGAAGAACAGGATCCAGATGGACCCTTCCGAAAGCCAGCCTCTGTTAAAGGCTCTCCCCATCTCCGAGGTCAGACTCGAATGGGAGATCCCGGATGTAAAAAGGGATAATGTCCGACCGATGAGGCCGCTGATCCTGGCCGGATTCATCGCCGGAAAGAAAATAAAAAAGAGAGAAAGCAGTGTCACGATCCGCTGTACATAATAGACCTTTTCGGCACTTTTCTCCCGCATAGCCGGATCTTTCATAGAGTTCTCCGCAAAGCCCGCCGTGCAAATCCATGCACGGCAGGCTTTTTTGATGTTCAGATTACGAGATCACTTCTTTTTCTTTTTGGAGACCACAACACCGCAGACGGCGCCGGCCACCACGACCACAGCTGCCACGATCCCGACGACGAGACCGGTGTTCGACTTGCTCTCCTGTACGGGAGCGCTGACCACTGCCTCGACGGGTGCTTCCGCAGGGGCGGGCTCTGCCACGGTCTCGGCGGGAGCCTCCTCCGGAGCGGCCACTTCCGCGTCATAAGCAAAGCCGCTGACGGTAAAGTCGATCTGGATGTCGGTGAAAGGCGTGTTGTAATAACCGATGGTCTTCACATCCTCGTTCCAGATGTTCTGCAGCAGGATCACCAGGTAATCCACGCTGTCGGGGCTGACGATGGCGCCGCAGGATGCCAGATCCACATTGCTGCCGTTGATCTTCAGCACCACATCGTCGATGGTGATGGCTCCGGTGTTGGGGATATCGGTGGAGATGAAGATCAGGTTCATGTAGTCCTGAGAATCAAACTCGCCGTCCAGCCACTCGATGTTGTTTGCGGATACGCTGTAGGAGCCGTTGCCCTTGATCTCCGCATCGGAGAAGGTGCCGGGCACGGTGATGGGATCGCTGCCGTCCCATCCGGTGATCTGGTTGAAGTACTTTCCATCCTCCACGGCCGCACCGTAGGAAGCGTCATCCCACTGGTTCCGGAAGGAGAAGATGGGGCTCTGGAAGCCGATGTAGGCGTGATAGGTGCCGTTTAAATCCACATCGCCGGCAGCGGAGACAGCAGGCTCCTCCTCTTCTGCAGCCACGGAACCCACCTTCGCGCCGTTTAAGGTCACGGTGTATTCCACCTTGGTAAAGCCGGAGGGCTCAGCGATGTACTGGGTGCCCCACTCGTTAAAGCCGCCGTAGAGACGGATGGACTGCTCCTCGGTGAAATCGCCGGTGGCCTCATACCACCACAGATTCACATCCTCGGAGTTGATCTCCACCTCATTGCCGTCGATCTTGCAGGTGACGGTGGCATCCATCTCACCGATGCCCTCAGCCACCAGCACGGGAGCCATCCACCAGGTATTGACCACCGGGCTGTCAAACTCCAGAGAGACGGTCTTGGTCTCACCGGATTTGATGGTCTCCACCACTGCGGTGATCCCTTCGGTATTTCCCTCGTTTTCGGGGCTGTTGTACTGATACGCCCAGTCACCCTCGGCATCCTTGTCGCCGCCGAAGCCGACATAGAGGGTAGCCTCGCCGTCATACTCAACGAAATCCTTGGCTGCAGCCTCTGCGGTGCTGGCTGCGTTCAGGGTGATGGTGTATTCCACCTTGGTAAAGCCGGCAGGCTCCTCGATGTACTGGGTGCCCCACTCGTTAAAGCCGCCGTAGAGACGGATGGACTGCTCGCTGCTGTAATCGCCGGTGCCCTCATACCACCACAGGTCCCCTGCGTCGGCATCGATGGCCACATCCTCACCGTCGATCTTGCAGGTGACGGTGGCATCCACATCCCCCAGGCCCTCGGCTACCATAACGGGAGCCATCCACCAGGTGTTCACCACGGGGTTGTCAAACTCCAGGGATACGGTCACGGTGTCCCCCACCTTGATGCTGGCGGTCTCCGCGGTGATCCCTGCGGTATTCCCTTCGTTCTCGGGACTGTTGTACTGATACGCCCAGTCTCCCTCCGCCTCGGCATCTCCGCCGAAGCCGATGTAGACCAGCGCTTCGCCGGTGAACTCTTCCGCTCTCGCCACGGATGCCGGAGCCAGGCCGATGCCGCCCAGTACCATGGCCGCGGTAAGCGCTGAGGTCATCAGCTTCTTCCACATCTTTTTCATACCTTATCCTCCTTTTTTCTCTGCAGCGGAGGCTGTAAGCACTTACACCTCCCCGCTGACGGATATGATACCGCAAACAGGATAAAAAAGCAAGATATGAAACTAAAATAGCAAGTTTTTGGCTTTGATTTAATATGATTGTTTTAACTAAATTTAATCTTTAACTGCTTAAATATCCTTAAAGAAATTCCCTTCTCCCGCCGGAGACAAAAAAACCACCGGGCAAAAGCCCGGCGGTTTTTGCAACCTGATCAGAACGTGCGCTCTCGCGCACTCCTTCAATGCCTTTACGGGGGGAGTCATGTTAGGTCTCTGATCTGTTGCCGTCTCTCATGAGACTAAGGAGAGTATAAGGCAGACCACGTCACAATACCGTCACACTGTCCCCGGTTTGTGTTATACTGTTCGTCGGAGACCTTTTTCGCAAAAGACGACGCAGCAAAAGGAGTGCATCATGGAGAAAAGACTGAGGGACTATCTGGAGACCTGCCGGCTTCTGGCTGCGCAGACAAAAGAAACCGGTTCCGCTCCCGGCCCGGAGGAGCTGGAGCGCAGACGCCAGGAGATGCTGGTGCAGATCGGATTTTTCCAGCATGAACGGCTGATCCATCTCATCGTCACCGTGACCTTTGCGGTGCTGGCCTTTCTGACCCTCATCGGATGCGTGCTGTCCTTTCAGATCCCGCTGCTGCTCCTGGAGCTACTGCTGCTGGTACTGCTGATCCCCTACATCCGGCATTATTACATTCTGGAAAACGGCGTCCAGAAGCTCTACACCTATTACGATATCCTGGAGCAGGCCAGCAGATAATCCTTTCGGAGGTGCTCTTTTTGTTCCTTTGACGGATCCCGCCCCGCATAAAGCGCCTCCTCATAGCAGGCGGCGACACACCCTGCGGGGATCCCCATGGACTTTAGCTGTGCCTCAAACTGTCTGGGCGTCATAGCGTCCACATTTCCGGAGAAGGCCCCACGCTTTCTCCCTTTTTTTGCCTTCTTTTTCAGCCGTGGCAGACAGGCTCTGGCGGCTTCTCCGGGCTCCATAAGCAGAAGCCGGATCCGGAATGCGCACTCTCCCAGAAAGGGCAGTCCGAAATACAGGAAGAAAAAGATCAGGTTCATCCCGGCCACGAACAGGATGATGGTAAAGAGAAGCCCGTAATCCATCCGCAGCATGGACCAGACCTGGGCCAGGGAAGTCCTGTCGCTTCCGGGCACCCCCGCGGTGGGGTCAAAGACTACCCATCCCGTGTTCGGAAGATACACCTCCGCATAGGCATGGGAATCCTGTTCCATGATGTAGCGGAGATTCTCCCGTCCCGAGCTCTCCGTGACAAACCCTTCCGCATACCGGACAATGAGCCCTTCCGAGCGGGCCATCAGCACAAAGGCGGAGGCGAAATCGGAACAGGTGCCGGTGCGTCCCTGTGTGAGGAAATACTCAGGGGAGTCATCCGGTGCCCGGTAGTCCAGATCGTAGGAAAACCCGCTCTCCCGGAAATAGCTCTCCAGCAGCACTGCTTTTTCCGCATCGCTTCCGGCGCCCGCACAGCGCTCCCCGGCCAGGTTGCGCACCACATCCGAGACCGGATCTCCCTGTTCAAAGACCCAGGCTTCGTAGCGTTCGGCCTCCAGGAGCTGCGAAAGAAAGGCGGCCGGCACCTTTGCCCGGGGGTTCTGGGCTTCCTGCAGGATCTCGCAGGCCTCCTCCAGCATCCTTTCGGACTGCTCCCGGTCCATCAGGGGCAGACCGGTCCCGATCCAAAGCTCCAGGGTCTTTTCATCGTTCCGGTAGGTGACGGTATAGGTGGCATCATCCGCCCCCTTCGGCGCATTCCGAAGGATGCAGTCCTGCACCGTGACCGTCCCCTCCTCTCCCTCCGGGATCAGGATGGCGCTGCATCCGGGGGCGGAGAGATAATAGGCGGGGCTGAAGTTTTCCGGATGGACCATGGCCCG
>JAFYFY010000135.1 GCA_017543485.1 Lachnospiraceae bacterium
TGGTATGAGATCAACGTGAATGCAAACCAGATCGGCTACATCCGTTCCGACCTGGTCTCCACCACCGAGACCTCCATCCCCACCACCGGCGGCAGCACCGAGACCCCGGCGGCGACTTCCGCTTCTGGCGGCAGTGCAAACACCGACGGTGTCACCTATGTGAACCGCGTAAACGGCACCGTATCCGGCGGCCGTTCCGTGAGAGTCCGCTCCGACGCCTCCACCTCCAATGAGATCCTCACCAATGTGGAGGCCGGTCAGGAAGTGGGCATCGTCGGCACCAAGCAGGGGGCCGACGGAAATCTCTGGTACCTGGTGGAGTTCGTGAAAAACGGAAACACCATGAACGGTTATATCCGCGAGGATTTCCTCACCATCTCCGGAGAGGTCACGCCCATGACCGAGGAGCCTGCAGAGGCCCCCGCAGAGGTGACGGAGGAGCCTGTGGAGGAGACGCCGGCCCCGGCGGATTTCTCCGTACCCAAGCGCTATGAGACCCAGCTCCAGAGCGATGAGTGGTATCTGCTGGACAATGAGGACGGCGTTCAGTACAGCATTAAGGCCATCTTCGATGACAACGAGCAGAACGTAAAGACCATCGAGGCTCAGAGAAAGAAATTAAAGACCAACAAGACCATGCTGGTGATCTTCATCATCGTCGCCATCGCGGCCTGTGCCCTGGCAGCCTTCTTCTACATGAAGTGGATCGAGCTTCGGGACAAGAAGGATTTCGACGCCGTAAAGGACAGCACCAGAGCCCGGAAGGAAGGCCTGCGCAGCCAGAGCGGACGCCCGGTGCGCACCGGTGAGAGACCTGCCCGGGAGGGCGGAAGAGCACCCGAAGGGCAGAGAAGACCCGCGGAAGGCCAGAGACGTCCCGAGGGCCAAAGACCCGCAGGCGCACGTCCCGCGGAAGGTCAGAGACGTCCCGAGGGAGCACGCCCCGCAGCGCGTCCTCAGCAGGCGGAAGGCCGTCACCCCGAGGGAGAGCCCTCTGCACCGCCCCTTCGCCATGAAGCACAGCGCATCTCCGAGGAGGAGGGCGCACCTGTCAGACCTCCCCGCACCTCGCAGCCCGAAGGACAGCCCAGACCTGCCGGACAGCCCAGACCCGCGGCCCAGAGACCTTCCACCAGACCGCAGGCGGATTCGGCACCGGATGATGACGATGAGTTCAATTTCGATTTCCTGAACTGGGATGATGAGGATGGACAGTAATACCGGACGGTTGATTCATTGACACGAGATAGCCTCTGTTATACAATAGTTATAACAGAGGCTTCTGTCGTGAAAGGAGAGCCGGTATGATCGTAGAAGTTGATTTTGACATCGATTTTAACAGCGATGAAGCATTGTATCTCCAGCTGTGCAACCAGATCATCATGGGGATCGCCACCTCCCAGATCCGGGAGGGGGACTCTCTGCCCAGCGTCCGGGCATTGGCGGATACCATCGGCATCAACATGCACACGGTGAACAAGGCGTATACGGTCCTTCGTCAGGAGGGCTATGTGAAGGTGGACCGCAGGCGAGGTGCCGTGGTGGCAGTGGATGCCGACAAGGCACAGGCTCTGGCCGAGTTAAAGGACAGGCTCCGGGCGCTCCTGGCCAGGTGTGCCTGCAAGAGCATCACCAAGGACGAAATCCATCAGCTCATCGACGAGATCTACGAAGACTACCGGTAACCATACAGGCGGCATGACCGCCATAGAGAAAGGAATCTGAAATCTATGCAGGCCAGATTTACCAAGAAAGCCCAGCAGGCCCTCTATGAGGCGTCCAGGCTGGCAAAAAAACTCGGCCAGGGATATGTGGGATCGGAGCATCTGCTGGCGGGGCTTCTGACAGACGAGCAGAGCGTCGCGGCCCGGGTCCTTCTGGCAAACGGAGCGGACCTGGAGACCTACCTGGAGATGATCCGGGAGATGATCGGCTTTGAAAAAGGTGTCTCCACCGGAGAGCGGGAGGAGTATTCTCCCCGGGCAAAGGCCATCCTGGAGGGCGCCCATCAGATGGCGGAGCGCTTCGGTCAGAAAGAGACCGGCACGGAGCATCTGCTGCTGGCCATGATCCGGGAGGGGGACAATGTAGCCATCCGGCTGCTGGCCGCCAAGGGGATCAATCTTCAGAAGGTGTACGCAGACACTCTGTCCGCCATCGGCCAGGATCCTTCCCTGGTAAAGGAAGACCTGGGGCAGCGCATGCAGGGCCGCGGACGGGGATCCATGCTGGCTCAGTACAGCAGGGACCTGACCCAGCTGGCAGCGGAGGGGAAGCTGGACCCCGTGGTGGGCCGGAATGACGAGATCCGCAGAGTCGTCCAGATCCTGAGCCGCAGGACCAAGAACAATCCCTGCCTCATCGGAGAGCCCGGCGTGGGAAAGACCGCCATCGTGGAGGGACTGGCCCAGCGCATCGTCTCCGGGGATGTGCCCCAGACCGTGCAGAATAAGAGGCTCCTGACCCTGGACCTGTCCGGGATGGTGGCGGGGAGCAAATACCGCGGAGAGTTTGAGGAGCGGATCAAGCGCGTCATCAAGGAAGTCATCGACGACGGCAATACCATCCTCTTCTTGGACGAGCTCCACACCCTCATCGGAGCCGGCGGCGCGGAGGGGGCCATCGACGCCTCCAACATTATGAAGCCCGCCCTGGCCAGAGGCGAGATGCAGCTCATCGGAGCCACCACCATCGCGGAGTACCGCAAATACATCGAAAAAGATGCGGCCTTAGAGCGCCGCTTCCAGCCCGTCACCGTGGAGGAGCCCACGGAGGAGGAGGCCATCCGCATCCTGGAGGGGGTGAAGGGCAAATACGAGGAACACCACCATGTGGAGATCACCTCCGAGGCGGTGGATGCCGCAGTGCGCCTCTCCTCCAGATACATCAACGACCGGAATCTCCCGGACAAGGCCATCGACCTCATCGACGAGGCAGCGGCCAGCGTCCGCATGCGCTCCATGGACCTGCCGGACAAACAGAAAGAACTGCTGGATCAGATCCACAAGCTGGACCGCCAGATCGAGCTTTCCATCCGCATGGAAGCCTTCCTGCAGGCGCATGAATTAAAACAGCGTCAGGACGAACTCATCAAAAAATACGAAAAAGCAGAAAAAAAGAGAGAAGAGAAGGCGGACAGCTACGCCGACCGCATCACGGAAAATGACATCGCCGCCGTGGTCTCCATGTGGACGAAGATCCCCGTGACCAAGCTGGCCCAGAAGGAGAGCGAACGGCTCCTGAAGCTGGAAAAGACGCTGCACAAGCGGGTCATCGGTCAGGAAGAAGCCGTCACCAGCGTGGCCAAGGCCATGCGCAGAGGCCGGGTGGGATTAAAGGATCCCAAGCGCCCCATCGGAAGCTTCCTTTTCCTGGGACCCACCGGTGTGGGAAAGACGGAACTCTCCAAAGCCCTGGCAGAGGCCATGTTCGGCTCCGAGGATGCCCTGATCCGGGTGGATATGTCAGAGTACATGGAGGGACACTCCGTCTCCAAGATGATCGGGTCCCCTCCGGGCTATGTGGGCTTCGAGGAGGGTGGACAGCTCACGGACAAAGTGCGCCAGAATCCTTACTCCGTGGTCCTCTTTGACGAGATCGAAAAGGCCCATCCGGATGTGTTCAACATCCTGCTCCAGGTTCTGGACGACGGACATATCACCGACTCCAAGGGACGGAAGGTGAGCTTTAAGAATACCATCCTCATCATGACCTCCAATGCGGGAGCCCAGCGGATCGTGGATCCCAAGAATCTGGGATTTGCCGCGGAGAGCAGTGAAAAGAAGGATTACGAAAAGATGAAGGGCGCCGTGATGGAGGAAGTGAAAAAATCCTTCAAGCCCGAATTCGTCAACCGCATCGACGACATCATCGTTTTCCATCAGCTCACGGACGAGAACATGAAGCAGATCGTAGAGCTCCTGGCCGGTCAGCTGGGGAAGCGCTGCGAAGAGCAGATGGATATCCGGCTGACCCTCACCGCCGGATTAAAGGAGCATCTGGTAAAGAAGTATTCGGACAAAAAGATGGGTGCCAGACCCTTAAAGCGGGCGATCCAGTCCGTGGTGGAGGATGCGCTGGCAGAGGAGATCCTGTCCAAGAAAGTAGGCCCGGGGGATTCGGTCACCGCGGGATATCGGAACGAGAAGGTTGTTTTTACGGTCAAAAACAAATCGTAAAGGAGGAACAGACATGGCTACAGAACTGCTTCGCACGGAAGAGGGCGGAAAGCTCAGCTTTGGGGACTATACCCTGCCCGCCAAGTCGAAAGTGGAGGACTATCCCCACGGCGGAGACCTCTTAAAGTGCAAGAGCTTCAAAGAGATCACCAAGCTGGAAAAGAACGGGCTCTTCCTCTATGAGTCCGTGCCGGGGACCAGCGTGGAAGGCTTCGAGGAGACGGAGGACGGCATCAGCTTCACCGTCCGGGGCGCAGAGGATGCCCAGATCACCCTGGGGCTGGCCGAGGATACCGTATACGAAGTCTTCGTGGGCGGAGAGAGCACCGGCGCGGTCCAGACCGGACTGGGCGGAAAGCTCAGCATCAGCGTGGAACTCTCCGGTGAGCAGCCGGTTTCGATCGAGGTTAGAAAAGCGTAAATGCCCAAAGGAAAAGCAACCACGGTGTTCTTCTGCCAGAACTGCGGGAACGAATCTCCGAAGTGGGTGGGGCAGTGCCCCGCCTGCAAGGAGTGGAATACCATGGTGGAAGAGTCGGTTCAGAATCAGAAGATCAAAAGCCCGGGTCCTGCCATGCGGGCCTCCATGGGAAAAGAAGCCCCGGTGCTTCTCTCCGGTGTGGAGATCCGTGGGGAGGACAAGATCCTCACGGGGATCGGGGAGTTGGACAGAGTGCTGGGAGGCGGCATCGTCCAGGGGTCCCTGACCCTGGTGGGAGGCGACCCCGGCATCGGAAAATCCACCCTCCTGCTCCAGTTGTGCCATCACCTCACCGAGAGCGGGCATGAGGTCCTGTATGTATCGGGGGAGGAGTCCAAGGCGCAGATCCGCATGAGAGCGGACCGCATCGGCACCTTCGGCCAGAAGATGTATCTGCTGTGCGAGACGAATCTGGATGATATCGCGGAAGCCATCAAGGAGCGAAAGCCCGAGATCGTTGTCATCGACTCCATCCAGACCATGTACAACGAGGCAGCCTCCTCCGCCCCCGGAAGCGTCAGTCAGGTGCGGGAGTCCACCAATGTCCTGATGCAGCTGGCAAAGGGACTGGGGATCTCCATCTTCATCGTGGGCCATGTGACCAAGGAAGGCACTGTGGCAGGCCCCCGGGTGCTGGAGCATATGGTGGATACGGTGCTTTACTTCGAGGGGGATCGGCATGCCTCCTACCGGGTGCTCCGGGGGGTGAAAAACCGCTTCGGTTCCACCAATGAGATCGGGGTCTTTGAGATGCGCGAGCAGGGTCTCATGGAAGTGGAAAACCCCTCGGAATACATGCTGGACGGCCGCCCGGAGGGAGCCTCCGGAAGTGTGGTATCCTGCAGCATGGAAGGGACGAGGCCGCTCCTGATCGAGATCCAGGGGCTGGTGTGCCGGAGTAATTTCGGCATCCCCAGGCGTCAGGCCACCGGTACGGATTTTAACCGGGTAAACCTCCTGATGGCAGTCCTGGAAAAGCGTTGCGGCATCCATTTGGGAGACTGCGACGCGTACATCAATATCACCGGCGGCATCCGGATCGCGGAGCCTGCCATCGACCTGGGGATGGTGCTGGCCATCCTTTCCAGCTTCCGGAACAGCCCCTTAAGCCCGAAGCTCATGGCCTTCGGAGAGGTGGGACTCTCCGGGGAGGTCCGAAGTGTCTCCCAGGCCCGCCAGAGAGTGGCGGAAGCGGCGAGACTGGGGTTTGAAACCTGCATCGTCCCCAAGAGCTGCGAGGCGGACTGCAGGAAGGAATGCGGGAAGAATACGAAGATGGAGATCATCGGCGTGGCGAATGTCCAGGAAGCCATGGACCGGGTGATGTGAGACGAAGATTAGAATTGCTACTATAATGGCAATAACTGCCGAAAAACGGGAGAATTGCCATTATAGTAGCGTTTTTTTATGCCGGATACCGCTCTCGGAAGAATCCCCGGATGGCATCGCTCATCTGATCCGGGTGCTTCGTAAAGCAGTGATCATCCTCGGGGATGGGCACCAGTGTGGCATTTTCATACAGCTCCAGGGCCTTCTGTGCCAGAGCGAAGGGGACCACCTCATCCGCCTCTCCGTGGACGATGAACACCGGTCCGCGGTAGCGTGCGATCTCATCCTCCACATGGATGGTCTGGGCCGTGCGGACATAGTCCCCCGAGAGCTCCAGATCCCAGGAGATCAGGGTTTCCGGGATGTGGACAGGATCGAATTCGATCCCCAGGAGCTGTCCTGCCCGGGCGCCGTCGGGGATCATCCAGGCGGGAGAGAGGGGCAGGATGGCCTTCAGGTCATCCGGGCGCATGCCGCCGATGAGCATGGTGAGGAGCCCGCCCTGGGAGTGGCCGCACAGGTACAGATCCGTGACAAAATCCAGAGATTTCGCATAATCCACCACAGCCAGAGCGTTTGTCACCCATTTGTACAGGGTGTGGTTTTTGAACGCGCCGTCGCTCCCGCCATGGCCGTACATCTCGGCCCGCAGGACGGAGACTCCGGCCTCGTTCATGGCCTTCTGGGCGGCGATGATATGATCTTCCTCCATATGCCCCGTGAACCCGTGGATCAGGATGCACAGGGGGCCTTTCTTTGCTTCGTCCGGCCTGTCCAGCTTTGCGTGCAGACGGATGCCGTCATTTTCGATATAGAATTCTTTCATCCTGTTTCCTCCGATTCGTGTCCTGTCATGATCCTTCTCTGAAACGACTTCCCATTAAGAATTGCTGCTGGCCCGAAAGACCGGGGTGGACCGGACCTGGGTCCGGCTGAAGGGCAGGGTGGGATTCCCGATCCGGCTCAGCAGAATGTCCGCTGCCATACGGCCGATGTCCACGCTGGGGAACTGCACCGTGGTCAGGGGCGGCTCCACGATGGCGGACTGAGGCGTGCCGTCGAACCCGGTGACCATCACATCCCCGGGGACGGAAAGGCCGTTTTTCTTCAGAGCATTCATCAGGTGCACGGCAAGGAAGTCGTTGGCACACACGAAGGCGTCCGGCATCTCCTCCATCTCGGAGAGTCTGGATGCGATCCAGTCCGCATCTCCGTACGGGTAAGAGTCCGGATCCAGAATGCAGTATTTCTCCTGATGCTTCAGACCTGCGTCCTGCAGGCCGATGCAATATCCCAGCCATCTGTCATAGAAGCTTCCGCAGTGCTCATTGTCACCGAAGAAGCCTATTTTTTTTGCGCCTTTCCCGATCAGATGATGCATGATCTCCAGAACCCCGGCCAGGCTCTCCATGGAGATAAAGTCGCACTTCATCAGCTGTTTGGAGGCGTGGGTGGGGCCGTCCATCATGATGGTGGGGATCCCGAGACCGCAGAGGAACTCCAGATACGCCGGATCGAAGAGCTCGATGCCCACGATCCCCGCCGTCTGCTTGGGGATGAACTGGGGCGGCAGGAGATGAAGGCGCTGCTCGTCCTCGGAGATCTCGAAGAGCTTCAGGGTGTAGCCTGCCCGGCACACCTGGTCCGTAAAGGTGGTGACGAAAAAGGTGCCGAAGTGATACTCCGTGGGGAGCTTTCTGGTGAGCAGGGCGATGACCTTCCCGTGGGCCGCCTGCTGGAGGGCCTTTTCGCTGGGAACTGCCTTGTAGCCCAGCTCCTCCGCTTTTTTCAATATGAGATCCCGGGTGGCTTTGGGGACATTGCCCCGGCCGTTAAACACCTTGGATACCGTGTTTCGGGACAGTCCGCAGGCATCCGCGATATCCTGCATGGTTACTTTGTCGCTGGCCATATGCAGTACCTTTCCTTTCCTCTATGGAATACAGGAAAATTCTATCATGCCGAAAACGACAAATCAAGTTTACAAATGTAAATCATCTACACAATTTTGTTTACGCCTTCTTGTGCGCATCTTTTGTTCAACATGCACAAAAAAAGAACCTAAAAACTGGATATTATGCAATATTGACACCAGAAAACGCCTCCTGTAAAATCAAAATCACAAAGCGTAAACAATGTAAACAATGTAAACCAAGTAAACAACCGAGCAGACGATCAAGCAAAGTAAAACGCAAAGCAAATAAACAAAGCAAACAAGACAGACCAAGGAGGCATTTATGCAAGCCACAGCGGGAAAGAAGAGACTGCGGAGCCTGAAAGACAATTCACCATATCTGTTCATGCTGCTTCCGGCAGTCGCGGTGGTTTTTCTGTTTAACTACATGCCCATTTACGGTGTGCTCATCGCCTTCCAGGATTTCATGCCGGGAGACAGGATCTTTTCCGACACCACCATCTGGGTAGGATTTGACAACTTCAAACGGTTCTTCGGAGATGTGCAGTTCTGGCCCCTGATGCTGAACACCTTTCTGCTCTGCATCTTCGGCTTCCTCATCGGATTTCCCCTTCCCATCATCGTATCGCTTTCCCTGAATGCGCTGAGCAGGAAGAGATCCGCGAAGATCTTTCAGACGATCTTCACGGCGCCCCACTTCATCTCTCTGGTAGTGCTGGTGGGTATGCTGCAGCTTTTCTTCGGAAGATACGGACTAGTGAACAACCTGGCGGCGCAGTTCGGACTGGAACGCTTTTCCTACTTCCTGGAAAACTCCGCATTCCGTCCCCTCTACATCCTCTCCAGCAACTGGCAGGATTTCGGATGGAGCGCAGTGATCTACATCGCGGCCCTGTCCAATGTGGATCCCCAGCAGCACGAGGCGGCCATGATCGACGGAGCCAGCAGGTTTCAGAGAGTCCTGCATGTGGACATCCCAGCCATCATGCCCATGATCAGCGTCATGCTCATCATGTCCATCGGAGGCCTCATGGGAGTGGGATATGAAAAAGCCCTGCTGATGCAGACGGACGGAAATCTGGCAGTGAGTGAACTGATCTCCACCTACGTGTACAAGAAGGGACTCACCGGAGTCCCGGATCAGGCCTACGCCACGGCCATCGGCCTGTTTAACTCCGTGATCAATGTGGTGCTTCTGGTGATCGCAAATACGCTGTCCAGACGGTTCTCGGAAAACTCGCTCTGGTGACGGGAAAGGCAGGGAGAGAGGAATGAATACGACATACAAAAAAAGATCCATGGGAGACAGGATCTTCTATACGCTGAATACCTTCTTTCTGGTGCTGCTGGCGGTGCTGATCCTGTACCCGGTGTACTTTATCATCATCGCCTCCGTCTCGGATCCGGATGCGGTGCTGGGAGGACAGGTCTTTCTGTACCCGGTGCGGATCACCCTGGAGGGGTTTGAGAAGGTCCTCCACAGAGGGGATATCTGGAACGGATACGCCAATACCATCCGGTATACCCTGATCACCGTAGCGCTGTCGCTCCTGGTGACCATCCCGGCGGGCTGGGCCCTGAGCCGAAA
>JAFYFY010000013.1 GCA_017543485.1 Lachnospiraceae bacterium
ACAGTTATTATGTTGCCAGATACACCTACAATGGCGCGCTGATGGAAATTAAGATTTCCGAATATGATACCGGCAAGCTGGTGATACTTGTAAGATATAAGCCGGAGTAACTCCATAGTTTTTTGAAAAAACTATAGCGGTCAGAACTGATCTGTTCTGGCCGCTTTTTTTGTTAGGATAATAGCTCTTTGTTCTTTCTGATATATTCTTTCCAGACCTGTTCACGTTCCTTTCTGTGAGTACTTTCGTATTTTTCCAGATATTCATCCCGCAGCTCTTTTAATTGATCCAACAGAGGTGTGTCTTGTGGTAGTTTGCCACGCCTGATGCGTCCGTAGACCTTGTTGTATGCTTTAGTGTATTCTTGGTGAACCGGATGCTTGAATAGCTTTTCTTTATAACTTTTCCGGCTTGCATATTCGTTACAAGGTGCCTTTCCTTTTCATATAAAAACCAAATAGCGATCAGGCTTTTTAAGATGTGAATTTCACATTAACTCCGACGCAACCAATTGATTCCTTTAAGGAATCCACCTTCAGTCGGAGAATTAATCATGACACTGGAAGAACTGAACTCGATGATTGAGTCCTACAAAGCCCTCGAAGTATGTGGTACACTAGGGTCGGGAATGTCTCTCACACGAGATAGTATGAGACAACTTATTGAGAAAGAGTTAAGGCAAAAGATCAAGGAGGTGCACAAAAGAAAGATCGGTACAAAGGAGAACCGCGGATACACGTACTGGTATACGAAGAACCCTGATATCACCAGAAAGACCGAGCTGGAGTTGTACTTGGCTCTGTATCGGCATTATTACGGTTTCGACTATGTTTCTGTTCGCTCCTCGAAGAAATATTCTGTTGCGACCTTTGCAGAAGCATATCTGGACAAGCTAAAGGTCAGAGTCGCTCGTGGCGAGAAGGCAGATGGGACGCTTAATCACAGGATGGCCAAATACAATGTGTACCTCAGGGACACAGATTTCGGCCGCATGGATATTCGAAAGGTAGAAAGTTCGGATCTGGAAGACTACTATTGGTCAATTAACCCCAGTGCGAATCTGACACGATCGAACCTAAGAGAGATCAAAACCCTGATTTTCGGAGCATTCGACATGGCAGTAAAGAAAAACCTGCGTGTGATCGATCCGCGACGAGTCTCAACTCTGGATATCCCTTGCAAGATAAGCGAAAAGTCTGAAACAGTCTATACTGATGGGGAGCGCGCGAAAATCATTGACGAGTGCCTAAAACGGGATGATGTGTATGCAAGGATAATCCTACTGCTGTTCCATATGCCGATGCGCGTTGGAGAAGCAGAGGCGCTCAAGTGGGACATCATCGGTCAAGAGACGCGGCACATCACGATCTGCCGAAGCATGGTAATGAAGCGGGTCGGGAAAGTCATGCAACCTGTGTGTGTAGACCGAGTCAAAGGCCGCACGCTCGAGTAGATGCGTCGTGAGCCCCCTCGGGTACTGCCATACGGTGAGACTGTAGACAAAATGCATGCAAAGCAAAGACAGGACAACCCTGATCGAGAATATGTCTTTGTAAACGCGGCTGGCAATGCCCTGACCAGTAACAAAGTAAACGAAGCCCTTGCCAAAATCTGCAAAGCATGCGGAGTTCGGTATCTATCCACTCACAAGGAACGTTTCTGGTGTTGCTCAAAAATGTACGAGAGCATGGCAGAAACTGGCATTGCAGAGATGGATATTCAGAGAGCCATGAACCACCGGGACATCGCTACCACGAGACATTACAATCGTACCAGGCAGTGGGGGATGTCAGAGAGAGCAGATGCCGCGATATTAAAGGCTTTGAACTAAATGAAATAAAAGAGAAGGGGTGAAAACCCAAATTTTCACCCCTTCAAAAACCTAGTATTTTCGGACAAGACAAAAGCAGGTGATGGGAATCGAACCCACGTGTCCAGCTTGGAAGGCTGGTGTTCTACCATTGAACTACACCTGCATGGAAAGCGTATTCATTTATCACGCAAGGGCTATTCTATCGAATCAACAGCCGCTTGTCAAGAAAAAAGTGAGAGGAGAGGAAAGATGTTGAATGAAATCGTCGGTTCCGTGGTGCAGCTCCTTCTGTTTTCCCTGATCCCCGTTTTGGTGTGGGTGATCACGGCGCGGAAGAAAGAGAGTTTTTTTACCTGGATCGGATTAAAGAAGCCGGTCTGCCCGGAGGCGGGGAAGACGCTTGGGCTTACGCTTCTGGCCACGGCGGGCTACATCGCTGCCATGTTGCTTAGTATCCGGATCCTTCCGGAGGGCGTGACCACGGCAGGTTCGCAGTTCGCGGGGCAGGGCCTCTCCATGATCCCCGCGGCGGTGTTTTATGCCTTCGTGCGGACGGCGCTTTCGGAGGAGATCGTGTTTCGGGGCTTTCTGCTAAAGCGACTTCAGAGCCGGTTCGGTTTTGTATCCGCCAATACGATCCAGGCGGTGCTGTTTGGCATGCTGCACGGCATTCCCTTTTTCCTGGTGACAAGGAGCGTGGGTTCGCTGCTGCTTCTTACGCTGCTGCCTGCTCTCTTTGGATGGTTTGAGGGCTGGCTGAACGAAAAGCGCTGCGACGGATCCATCGTGCCCAGTTGGATCCTGCACGGCTGTGTGAATCTTGTGACGACGATCCTGTCTTTGTAAAAAACGCACCGAAAAGTTCGAAAAACCCGTTGACCTTACAGTGAACTGTAATGCTATACCGGTCTTGGAAAGGAGGTGCATGATATGACGATCCGGGAGTTTGCCGGGCTTTGCGGCTGCAATCCTCAGACCCTCAGGTATTACGATCATGTGAATCTGCTCAAACCGGTTAAGGTGGATGAATGGACGGGATATCGGTACTACGAAGAGGATCAGGCCCTGGTCTATGTGCAGATCAGGAACCTGCAAAAGGCGGGATTCTCCATCGAGGAGGTGAAGGAGCTGCTGGGGCAGGACAGTCAGGTGATCTTTCGGGCATTTGAGAAAAAGATCGCGGAGGCCGAGCAGCGCCTTGAAGAGATGAGAGCGATCCAGAAGTCATATCAGACCGAAATGAGAGAGATTCAGGAAAAGATCAGAGAGGTAAAAGAGCAGGTTCTGCAGTCCATGCGGGAGTATGATCCCGAGCCGGAATTCGGCATCAGCGCCGGAGAGTATGCGGGGATCATGAACAGTGTAACGGAGTGCTTTGACGGGATCGACGAGACGGAGTATGATGCATTCGCGGAAGGGGAGGAACCCAAAGAGGAGCAGCGGTATCTGGATCTGCCGGGCAGTCCGGATTATGAAACGGTCTATGAAAGGCACGGCTGGGCTTATGCCAGGGAGTTTTTTGCGGAATGTACGGAGGCAGAGGACGGCGCGGAGTATGCGCTGGTCTTTCGGGTGATCCCGGAGAAGGCGAAATACGGACAGGCCTTTCTGAACACGGCCATCACCCTGATGCTGAACGCAAATGAAGGGAAAAAGAGAAGCTTCACCGCTGACATCGGAGACTCCGCGGATGGGCAAAACCACTTCTGGCTTTTGAAAAAGAAGAACTGACGAAAGAAAAGGAACGTAAAGAAAAGGAACATTATGAAGAGACAACGTGCACTGTGGGTGATGGCAGCCCTGGTCCTGCTGGCCGGATGCGGAAAGACGGAAAATACGGAGGGGGCTTCGGTACCGGAGCCCCCGGCCGTGGTGACGGAGAGTTCGGAACCTGCTCTTTCGCAGGAACCTGCGAAGGAGGAAGCGGTCGGAGCGAGTCTTGCGGATGAAGGCGCCGAGACCGCTGTGGCAGCCCCGGAGGAATCCCCTGCGCTGGCTGAAAACGACCTGGCAGCCCTGGGCCTGAAGGACCTGTGCGCGGACAGCTTTCTGCTGGGAGTGGGGATCAACGGCAGCACCCCGGAGAATCAGTGCCTGAACATTCCGGAATATATGGAGCTGAGTAAGGAGCACTTTAACAGCTGCACCCTGACCAATCTGATGAAGAGCGCCTATATCCTGGATCAGGCGGGATCCAAAAAGAACCTGGCAGCCGGGGATCCGGAGCCGGCACTGACCTTTGATGCCATCGACCCCACGCTTTCCTGGTGTGCGGAAAACGGGATGAAAATGCGGGGGCATACCCTGGTCTGGCACACCCAGGCACCGGGATGGTTTTTCCGGGAAGGGTATGAGGAGAGCGGATCCTATGTGGACCGGGAGACCATGCTGCTTCGGATGGAGAGCTATATCAGACAGCTTCTCACCCATGTGCAGGAGGAGTACCCCGGCGTCATCTATTGCTGGGATGTGGTCAATGAGGCGGTGGATATCGACAGCGCCGATCCGGAGACAGACTTTAAGTGCCGCACCAGGAACGGGGAGGACCCCAATCCCTGGTACGACACCATCGGGCCGGACTATGTGGAGATGGCATTTACCTATGCCAGAAAATATGCGGACCCGGAAGTCCTGCTGTTTTACAATGATTTCAATACCTTCCAGGCGCCGAAGACCACGGCCATCATCAACCTGTGCAAGGGCCTGCAGGAAAAAGGACTCATCGATGGCATCGGCATGCAGGGATACTGGGGTATGACCTACCCTTCCCTGGATGAGATCGAGCGTGCCATCCGCCGGTTCTCCGGTCTGGGACTTCAGATCCATATCACGGAGCTGTCCGTGAGTGTGGATGAGGAGACGGATGCGGAGTTTGCGAAGCAGGGGGAAAAATACGCGGACATCTTCCGCCTGCTCTACAAGCTGGATACGGACCAGGGAGGTCCCGCCGACATCACCTGTATCACCCTCTTCGGTCTGGTGGATCACTACCGGGAGGGGGATACCACCAATGCCCGGATCTTTGACAAAAACTATGAACCAAAGCCCGCCTACATCGCCATCCGGGAGGTGATGGAGGCCAAATACCGCTGATCAGAGATTGCCTTTTGGTGCGGAGCCGCCGCCTTCTCCATCGGGAGGGTTGCCCTCAGGGGGATTCCCCTCCGGGGGATTGCCGCCAAAGCCGCCGCCAAAGCCGTCGGGAGGAGTTCCTTCCGGACGATCGCCGCCGAAGTCGCCGCCCATGCCGTCAGGAGGTGTTCCCTCGGGACGATCGCCACCGAAGTCGCCGCCTTCCCCATCGGGAGGCGTTCCGCCGGGGGCATTTCCGTCACCCATTCGATCCGGCCGGCCGCTGTTTTGCACCGTGACTTCAATGGGATCTCCTTTGGAGGCAGTCCCTTCCGTATACGGAGTTCCGTTCACATACAGGGTGTATCCGTTCAGATCGATGGAATCCGCATCACAGGTGAGGGAAGAGATGTAGGAATCCGCAGTCAGCACCCATACGGATCCGTCTGTCAGCTCCGCATAGACCTGTCCGGATGCTCCATCCGGGTTGATGGCACCGCAGAATGCAGACCCGTCCGTCAGGTAGAGATTCAGAACGGACACCTCATCCACCAGCATGTTTCCATCGATGACCTGACCGGCAGCCGTCAGATCCACCAGACCTCCGTTGGATCCCTCGGATCCCCAGCCGGCTGCGGCAGCCCGCAAAAAGACACCGTTTGAGTCTTCGTTTACGATGGAAGCGCCGTTCAGGCTGATGCTGGCCCTGGTGTTGTTGACAAAGAAGATGTCCCCGTTTTGGTTGGTGAGGGATCCTCCATTCATAGTGAAGGAGGCCAGTCCCTCATCCGCATCGCCGGACATGGACTGATAGATCATGACCGCCTGGTAATAGTCCGATTTATCGCTGTTTTTGGTATTGTTGCAGGCAGTCAGGGTGACATCGTTTAAGGTGACACTGTTTTTTCCTTCCACCACCACACCCTGGGAGGCGGTGGAGGTCAGGTTCGCATCGGATACGGTGATATCGGCGGTAGAATAGATCACGGGAGACCCTTTTCCGCTGGTCTCATAATCGCCGCCGGTCACGGTGACGGTTCCGCCCCCTCTGTCGGACCGGATGGCCGCTGAGGAATTCCCGCTGGTGGAGATCTGCAGATTCCGGGCGTTCATGGTGCCCCCGCCGGTGGTCATGAGGCCGCCGGAACAGTTCCCGCCGGTGGTGATGGTGCTGTCGGAGATATTGACCGTAGTCCCTTCTCCGTAGGAAAAGACCGCATTGGCGTGGGTTCCGTCCGTATCAACCTGAATGTCCGTCAATGTCAGCTCCGCGCCGTTTGTGGCAAAGATCGCGGCATTTTCGCCGTAGAAATCCGCCTCGTCTCCGTCCGCTTCCCCGGTCTTTTCCACTCGGACCCGGGTGTAGGCTGCCGTCTCTGCATCCGCCGTGATGGCGTGTTCCCCGTCTGCGGAGTTTACGATCAGCTCGTAATCCGTGGCTTCCGAGGCGTCCGTGTCAGCTGTGCGCTCAGCCTGCGAGGTCTCTGTGGCCTGTGCGGCGGATTCCAATACGGTGGACGCGGTGGAAAGTGTCGTCTGACCGGATGAGCTGCCGCATCCGGTTGCGGCCAAGGTGATCGCAGCCAGCACCAGATAACCGGTGCTTCTTTTTTTTCTTCTCATGGTTTTTCCTCCTTTGATGCAGTTGCTGTGTTGTCCTGCCATGAGAAGAGCATACTTTCGGTCCGTGTTCAAAAAATGTGCAAATCGTGTAGATTCTGTGAAAAGGTTCCGGGGCTTTTTGGTCAGTGCTTCCCCTGCTCCACCTGCTTGATCTCCCCTTCGGAGGCCTCCTTCAGGGCGTAGGTGTCAAAGCCGGGTTCGTCCGGGAGCTTCAGCTCGATGGCGCTGAATTTGTCCATAAACCCTTTTCCCTGATTCATCTTCAGTTCAAAGACATGCCCGCCTTGGGAACGGTCTGCGGTCAGAAAGTGCAGATGCCACCCCGCGGCATTGATCCCGTCCATATAGTCGGGGAAATAGACGCATACCAGCGATCCGGTCACATGGTGAAACTGGAATGCTTTTTGCGTTTTGCCCAGAATGGTCTTTAACGTCACGTGGATGGAGCGGTAGGGGGCCTCCGAACGGGCATCCACCAGCTCGAAATCCCCGTCGATCCGGACCATATGCATGCTGTTTAAGCCGAAATGCTCCTCGATGAGGACGTTCAGCTGTTCCTTCAGCTCGTCCACGCTTCCGATCTTTCCGACTTCAAAGGTGCGGATCCCCTGCAGATTGCATACGGCGGAGAAGGGGACGCCCCGATCGGCTTCCGCGATGACGGTGCTGCCGTCCTCCGTCGCCCGGTAGCAGACCCCGTCCAGGAGGATCATCTCTCCGTCCACATTTTCAAAGGTGCCCAGTCCCGTATCGCCGTGCTGTAGCAGCTCCGATACCGTGATGACGCCCCGGGAATATCCCAGCATCAGGGCCTGCAGGGTGGATACCTGGTACATTTTTTCCGAGTTGGTGATGGTTTCCATAGATGCCTCCTCTTTCTTTTATTGGTGGTTTCGTTTCCGAGTCTTCGCGGAAAGGCAGGGTTTGTGAGAAGCGGGTATTGACCTGGGTTTCCGGTATGATATAGTGGATGGATGGAAAAGGAGACCGGATATGGATACGCAGATCAAACCCTTTATCAACCGAAACGCGCTGAAATACATCGCCATTGTCGCCATGCTCATCGACCACATCGGCTGGACCTTTGTGGCCACAAATAGCGTCCTGGGACAGGTGATGCACTTCGTCGGCAGACTGACGGGCCCCATCATGGCCTACATGCTCTATGAGGGGTACCTCCACACCCGGTCCGTGAAAAAATATGCGCTGCGCCTGGGGATCTTTGCCCTGATCTCCTGGGTGCCCTACAGCCTGCACGAGTTCGGATCCTGGCCGGGGCCGAATCTGGGCGTGATCTGGACCCTGTTCCTGGCACTTCTCGTTTTGTGGATGTGGGACAAGGCGGAGTTTAAAAAAGGAACGAAGGTCTTTCTGGTGGTCCTGGCCTGTATCCTGTCCCTGTTCGGAGACTGGCCCATCTTTGACATCCTGTGGCCGCTGCTTCTCTTTATCCACCGGGACGATCCCAAGACGGGATGGCGGAAGTTTACCATCGTCATCATCGCAGAGGTGGCGCTGTTTGCGGTCATGGACATCCTGGCGGGAGATTATACGGGATGGCTGTTCCAGCTGGGGGCTTTTCTGGTGCCGCCCATCATCCGCTTCCTGTATAACGGAGAGCCCGGCAGCAAAAATGCCTTCCACAAATGGTTCTTCTACGTTTTCTATCCCCTGCACCTGCTGATCCTGTTCCTGCTGGATGTCTATGTGTTCTGAGGATCCGGAAGGGGCCTACTCACACACCAGGACCTTCACCGATCTGGCGCCGCAGCAGATGCTTGTTCCCACCTCCGTGCCTTCTTTTTCCGGCGCATCGGAGGTGTCCAGCGCCAGTCGCCACAGATGGCCCTCCGGAAGCACCGGGAGCTCGATGTGCAGATCTTCCCAATAGGTATTGACGGCTACGTAGACCACGTCTTCGCGGCCGTCTTTTTCTTTGCCCGCAAAGAGGACCCCCAGATAGTGGTCATAGCTCTGGAAGCCGTCCTGCCAGGGGGTCACGCCGTGGAAGGAGGTGTCCGGGAAACCGAAGCCGCAGCGTCCCAGCTTTGTGCGCAGCACGGGATGGGTCTTCCGGAAGGTGATGGCCTTTTGGAAGTACTGGAACTGATCCTTGTTCTTTTTCAGAAGGTCCCAGTTCAGCCAGGAGATCTCATTGTCCTGACAATAGGGGTTGTTGTTGCCGAACTGGGTATTCCCGAACTCATCCCCCGCCAGGAACATGGGGGTGCCCCGGCTGCACATCAGGGCGGTGAAGGCATTTCGCATCATCCGCTTCCGGAGAGCCATCACCCCGGGATCTGCCGGGTCGCCCTCCGTGCCGCAGTTCCAGCTGTGGTTGTCGTTGGATCCGTCGGTGTTGTTCCAGCCGTTGGCCTCATTGTGCTTTTCATTGTAGGCATACAGGTCGTAGAGGGTGAAGCCGTCGTGGCAGGTGATGAAATTGATGGAGCTGTTCCGGGCGGAATCGTTCCCATAGATATCGGGGGATCCGATCATCCGAAGCGCAGCCCGGCCGGCAGTCCCCTCGTCCCCTTTCAGGAAGCTCCGAAGGTCATCCCGGTATTTCCCGTTCCATTCCGCCCAGCGCTCGTTCCAGGCGGAGAAGGCTCCTACCTGATACAGTCCGCCCGCATCCCAGGCTTCCGCGATGAGCTTCACGTCCCCCAGGATGGGGTCGTAGGCCAGGGACTGGAGAAGGGGAGGATTTGCCATGGGGACGCCGTCCTCGCTTCGGCCCAGGATGGAGGCCAGATCGAAGCGGAATCCGTCCACCCGGTAGGTGATGACCCAGTAGCGCAGGCACTCCAGGATCAGCTGCTGCACCACGGGATTGCTGCAGTTCATGGTGTTGCCGCAGCCGCTGAAGTTGTAATAGAACCCCTCGGGGGTCAGCATATAGTAGACATTGTTGTCGAAGCCCTTGAAGGAGATGTAGGGTCCCTGCTCATTCCCCTCCGCCGTGTGGTTGAACACCACGTCCAGGATCACTTCGATGCCGTTGTTGTTCAGCTCATAGACCAGCTGCTTCAGCTCGTTTCCCTCCCGGTTGAATTCCACATGGGCGGTGTAGCTGGTGTTGGGGGCAAAGAAGCTGACGGTGGAGTATCCCCAGTAATTGTAGAGATCCCGTCCGTTGTAGACCCGGTGATCCAGGGTCTCGTCGAACTCAAAGATGGGCATCAGCTCCACGGCGTTGATCCCCAGCTCCTTCAGGTAGGGGATCTTTTCCCGGATGCCGTCGAAGGTGCCGGGAAATTCCACGCCGGAGGAAGGGTCCCTGGTAAAACCCCGGACATGCATCTCATAGATGATCAGGTCCGAGATGGGAATGCAGGGGTCCGCGAAATCCTTCCAGTCGTAGTCGTCCTTTACCACCCGGGCCCGGTACAGATTCCCCACGGGGCCCTTCTCGCCCCAGACGCTCTGCCCCACCACAGCCTTTGCGTAAGGGTCCAGAAGGGGCTTGGTCTTGTCGAAGATCATCCCTCTGGCGGGATCGTAGGGGCCGTCCACATGGTAGGCATATTCGAAATCGTAGATGTTGATCCCGAAGACGATCATGGAATAGACATTTCCGATGCGGTAGTGAGAGGGGAAGGGGATGACGGCGAAGGGTTTGTCCTCGGACTCTCCCCGGGGGTACAGAAGAAGCTCTACGCAGGTGCCGTCGTAGGTATGCACCGTAAAGTTCACGCCGCCGGGAATGGCGGTGGCGCCGTTGATGTCATAGAAGCCCGGCCGGATGTCAAAGCCGTCCACACGGTCGAAGGGCACCAGGTGGTATTTCTGGTAGGTGGCGGGCATGTTGTTTGCCGAGTGCGCGGCCTCCGGCTTTTGCACCGAGCGGTGGGTATAGCCCTTTCTGGGGGTGGGTGCCGGGATCTTGCGCCTTTCGTTTCCGGGTGCGTGTTCTGCCATATCAAAACCCCTTTCTGTCTGTCATTGCCTGTCACGGAAGGTCACTGGCGGCAAAAGCTGTCCTGCTCCCTTATTTTACCTCAAATCGGCACCGGACGCACCCCCAAAGGGAGAATCCTTTGGTAAAAAAGGACAGAGATGGAACAGATCTGATGGGGGATTTGTCATTTTTGCACAATCAGGCGATGGAGGCTTTGTACAGATTGTACAAAAACGGAACAAAAAGAGTCGATTTTTTGGTCAAGAAGTAAAAAAAGTGCTTGTGAGAGGTAAAAGATTTCTATTCTCTCCCGGAGTGGAT
>JAFYFY010000136.1 GCA_017543485.1 Lachnospiraceae bacterium
TGGGCTTATAGCGCATGAAGGTATAGGGCGTGGAGATGTCAAACTTGCCGAACTTGATGGGCATGGCCTTGGTGGAAAGGCTGTCTCCGGTCCTTGCGTCGGAGAGCTTCGCCAGAGCGCCGATGTCACCCGCATGCAGCTCGGAGACTTCAATGGGCTTGTTGCCCTGCAGGACATAGAGCTTTCCGATCTTTTCCTCCACCTCTCTGTCCACATTGTAGAGCAGATCGTCGGTCTTTAAGACACCGGAATTCACCTTGATCAGGGAGTACTTGCCGATGAAGGGATCCACGATGGTCTTCCAGATATAAGCGGACTTTGCCTTGGAGAAGTCGTAGTCGCAGTTGTAGATCTCGTTGGTCTTCATATTGATGCCCGCCACCTGACGCACGTCCGGTCCCGGGAAGTACTTGATCACATCGTCCAGAAGCGCATAGGCACCCTGGCAGGTCACGGAAGATCCCATGGTGACGGGGACGATGCTGCCGTCCAGCACCGTGGCGCGAAGGGCTGCACGGATCTCCGCCTCGGAGAAGGTCTCTCCTCCGAAGTACCGGTCCATCATCTCCTCACTGGTCTCGGCCACTGCTTCCATCAGGGTCTCCCGGTACTGCTCCAGGTACGGCTTGTTGGCATCGGGGATCTCGCAGGACTCCACTTCCTTGCCCTTCCAGCGGTTTCCGGTCTCGGACACCACGTTGACATATCCCACCAGCTTTTCGTTCTCACGGATCGGGAAGTGGAAAGGTGCGATCTTCTTTCCGTAAAGCTCCGTCAGGGATTCCACGATCTGACGATAGGATGCGTTGTCCACGTCCATATTGGAGATATAGATGATCCTGGGGAGCTTGTACTTTTCGCAAAGGTCCCAGGCCTTCTTCGTTCCCACTTCGATGCCGCTGCGGCCGTTGATGACGATGATGGCAGCTCCCGCTGCACTGATGGATTCCTCCACCTCACCGACGAAATCGAAGTATCCGGGTGTGTCGAACACGTTGATCTTATGATCCTCCCACTCGATGGGAAGTACGGATGCATTCAGGGAAAAGCCTCTGCGGATCTCCTCCTTGTCATAATCGCTGACAGTGTTGCCGTCCGCGATCGTTCCCATACGGGAAGTGATCCCCGACAGGTACGCAAAGCTCTCCGCCAGTGTCGTCTTGCCGCTTCCCCCATGTCCGAGCAAAACCACATTCCGGATCTTGTCTGTTGTGTAAACCTTCATTCCCTTTCCTCCTGAACATCTCGTTTTTATTTGCGGACCGGAATTCTAAAAATTTGTGTAAATTGCACAAAAAATTCTAAAAATTCAGCGCCGCATAGGTACATTGTACTAGGAATTGTGTCTTTTCGCAAGTGTTTTGACATCTCGCAGACACCTGTTTATAATTTGTCATGGAAAATCAGAAAAAAACGGAGATTTCTATGGAACATTTCGGATTTATCGGCTTCGGACTCATCGGCGGCTCCATCGCCAGAGCCCTGAAAAAAAACTTTCCCGCCTGCCGCATCACAGCATATAACCGCCATATAGAGGTATTGGAACAGGCGAAGGCGGACGGGATCGTGGATGTGGTTTTGCAAGAGATCGGTCCGGCGTTTTCGGACTGCGATCTGATCTTTCTGTGTGCCCCGGTGGAGACCAACAATGAGAACCTTCTCCGCGTCAAACCCTACCTGGGTGCAAATACTGTTCTCACCGATGTGGGAAGTGTCAAGACTCCCATTCATCAGGCGGCAGCAAAGGCCGGTCTGGAGGGGCGCTTTATCGGCGGACATCCCATGGCAGGGTCCGAGCGCATCGGTTATGCCGCCGCCAAGGATTCCCTGCTGCAGAATGCTTACTACATTCTGACGCCCACGGAACAGATCCCGCAAAAGACCGTGGAGGAGATGCGGGATATCCTCTCCGCCCTGGGGGCTCTGCCGCTGATCCTGTCCTATGAAGAACACGACCGGATCGTGGCCGGCATCTCCCATCTGCCCCATGTGGTAGCCGCCAGTCTCGTGAATCTGGTGCGCACCGCGGACCAGGGGTCCGGTATGATGAAGCAGGTGGCTGCCGGAGGCTTTAAGGACATCACCCGGATCGCGTCCTCCTCCCCCGAAATGTGGGAGCAGATCTGCCTCACCAACGGGGAAAACATCAAGGAGCTTTTGGATCTGTATATCCGCTCCCTGGAACAGGCCAGGGAACTCATCGACCGAAAGGAAGGGGACCGGATCTATTCCTTCTTTGACGAAGCCAGAACCTACCGGAATTCCTTTGTGGGCTCCGCTTCCGGCCCCATCCTCCGCCATTTCGACCTGACGGTGGACATCGCGGATGAGCCCGGCGCCCTGGCTGCCATCGCCACCCTCCTGGCCCTGGCATCCATCAGCATCAAGAACATCGGGATCCTCCATAACAGAGAGTATCTGGGTGGTGATCTGCGGGTGGAATTCTACGATGAAGAGAGCAAAGAAAAAGCGGCCGCACTGCTGACCGCCAGAGGATATGAGGTACACAGGCGGGCTGAGTAAAGCCCGCCTTTATCTTTTCGCTTCGGCGCTTTTTTTCCGCCGTTTTTTACCCGCCCTTTCGAAGAGACGGGTCACCGTCACCGAAAACCACAGTCCGAAGGTGCCGCCGCAGGTATCCAGCAGCACATCCGCGAAATTCCCGTCCCGCCCGTCGATGAAGGTCTGATGGATCTCATCCGATGCCGCGGAGCAAAAGACCCACAGTACCGTGATGAGGCACCAGGCGCCGAAGCGTGTCAGGTGCTTTTTCTTTCGGCCGCCACCGGAAGGCGTATCTTCTTCCGCCTTTTTCGCAAAGAATCTTTCCGCCGCGACCCAGGGGCGCCAGATCCCGAAGATCAGGATCCCCATCACGGCGTATTCTCCGAAATGCGCCAGCTTTCTCACCGGGTGTTCAAAGTACAGTGCCCATCCTTTTCGGATGTCCTCCGTCCAGTGCCTTCCGGCCACCGCATCAAAGAACCGCACTAGCCCTTCCGAGATCCGCAGACTTAAGGAGCTGGAGGTATCCCCGTCCTGCTCCGAAAATCCCCAGATCACAGCGTACATACAAAGGAGCAAACAAAAAGAGACCGCGGTGACGAGGATCCGCCACCGCCGCTCTTTTATCCATTCGATCTGTTTCTTTGTCAGTACACCGGACACCCTCAGACTTTTCCTTCGCTTTCCGCAATGGTCTGATAGGTCTCGATGCGCATGGCTTCCATCTCGGGCAGTCCCACAAAGGTGGATCCGTAATGGTACACATCCCCGCGCTTTTCGATGCGCACGATCTCCAGAAATGCATGGAGCACTTCCTTAGTCCAGATGGTGAGGAAGGACTCGTAGATCGCACCGATCTCCAGTGCCTTATTGCAGGTAAAGCCCACGCCGCTCTTGGAGACATCGATGATCTCGATATTCACCTCCTCGGCGGAGCCGCCCCCGTCCAGACGTTTGATGAGGAGCTTGGACTCCATCGTCATCCGCTTGTCTCTTCTTCTCTCTTCTGACATTGTGTACCCCCTTTATGATCCTGTTTTTACACGATGAGGCAGGCATCTCCGAAGGAAAAAAAGCGGTACCTTTCCCGGATCGCCTCTTCATAGGCTGCCAGCATCCGCTCTCTTCCGGCAAATGCGGACACCAGCATCAGCAGCGTGGATTCCGGCAGATGGAAATTGGTGATGAGACCGTCCATAACCCGGAACTCATATCCGGGATAGATAAAGATCTCCGTCTCCCGCTTCTCGGCATGCACGCTTCCGTCCGCCTGGGCCGAGCTCTCCAGGGTCCTGCAGCTGGTGGTCCCCACGCAAATGACTCTCCCGCCCCGGGCCTTGGTTTCATTGATCCGGTCCGCCGTTTCCTGCTCTATCTCATAATATTCCGAATGCATGTGATGGTCAAGGATGTTCTCCTCCTTCACGGGGCGGAAGGTTCCCAGTCCCACATGGAGGGTCACATAGCTGACTCCCACGCCCTTTTCCTGAATGCGCCTGAGCAGCTCCGGCGTAAAATGAAGCCCCGCCGTAGGTGCCGCCGCAGACCCGGGAGTCTTGGCATACACGGTCTGGTAACGGTCCTTATCCTTGAGCTTATGGGTGATATAGGGCGGCAGGGGCATCTCCCCCAGGCGGTCCAGCACTTCCTCAAAGATCCCTTCATAGGAAAACCGCACCAGTCGGTTCCCATCCTCCAGTACCTTTTCCACACAGGCGTGCAGGGTGGCATCCCCTTCTCCGAAGACCAGACGGCTTCCCTCTCTGCAGCTTTTTCCGGGCCGGACGATGGTCTCCCACAGATCCGCTTCGATGCGTTTCAGCAACAGCACCTCCACATGTCCGCCGCTGCCCTCCCGCTGACCCAGGAGTCTCGCCGGCAGCACCTTCGTGTTGTTCAGCACCAGCAGGTCCCCGGGATTCAAAA
>JAFYFY010000137.1 GCA_017543485.1 Lachnospiraceae bacterium
GCTTTTTGTCACCTGTCTCAGATGGCCGCGAAGCCCTTCTCCAGGTCCGCGATGATGTCATCGATGTGCTCGGTGCCGATGGAGAGACGGATGGTGCTCTGGCTGATGCCCTGATCCGCCAGCTCCTCGTCGGAGAGCTGGGAGTGGGTGGTGGAAGCGGGATGGATCACCAGGCTCTTCACATCTGCCACGTCGGCCAGCAGAGAGAAGATCTCCAGATGATCGATGAAGGCCCATGCTTCGTCTCTGCCGCCCTTGATCTCAAAAGTAAAGATGGAGCCGCCGCCGTTGGGGAAATATCTCTCATACAGCGCATGGTCCGGGTGCTCCGGCAGGGACGGGTGATTGACCTTTGCCACCTTCGGATGGTTCTTTAAGAACTCCACCACCTTCTTCGTGTTCTCCGCATGGCGCTCCAAGCGAAGGGAGAGGGTCTCAACGCCCTGAAGCAGGAGGAAGGCGCTAAAGGGAGAGATGGTGGCGCCGGTATCCCGAAGGAGGATGGCGCGGATAAAGGTGACAAAGGCTGCGGGACCCACCGCATCATAGAAGGACACACCGTGGTAGCTGGGATTCGGGGCCGCGATGTTGGGGTATTTTCCGCTGGCCTTCCAGTCAAACTTCCCGGACTCCACAATGATGCCGCCCAGAGTGGTTCCGTGTCCTCCCAGGAACTTGGTGGCGGAGTGCACCACGATGTCTGCGCCGTGCTCGATGGGGCGGATCAGGAAGGGGGTGCCGAAGGTATTGTCCACCACCACGGGGAGGCCGTGCTTATGCGCGATCTCGGCGATGGCGTCGATATCGGGGATGTCACTGTTGGGATTTCCCAGAGTCTCCAGATAGATGGCTCTGGTGTCTGCCTCGATGGCTCCCTCCACCTCTGCCAGGTTGTGGGCATCCACGAAGGTGGTGCGGATCCCGTACTGGGGAAGGGTGTGAGCCAGCAGGTTATAGCTCCCGCCGTAGATGGTCTTCTGGGCCACGATATGTCCTCCGTTGGCAGCCAGAGCCTCGATGGTATAGGTGATGGCTGCCGCGCCGGAGGCCAGTGCCAGAGCTGCGCTTCCGCCCTCTAAGGCCGCCACTCTCTTTTCCAGAACGTCCTGGGTGGAGTTGGTGAGTCTTCCGTAGATGTTCCCTGCATCCGCCAGGCCGAAACGGTCTGCGGCGTGCTTGCTGTTGCGGAATACATAAGAGGTGGTCTGGTAAATGGGCACCGCTCTTGCGTCGGTGGCGGGATCGGGCTGTTCCTGTCCTACGTGCAGCTGAAGGGTTTCAAATCTGTAATCGCTCATGGTATTTTCCTCCTGATGGAAATTTATTTTCGTTTTTGGGTTTCGTTTTCGGGTTTCGTTTTCGGGTTTCGTTTTTGGTTTGTATGAACCGACTTTCGTATTCTTATCCCAGCCTTGAGGCATAAAAAAACCGGCAGCGTTTTCCGCTCCCGGGCATCTGGCCGGACTCCTTTTTGGCTGCAAGGATCCTATCGACATGTACACGTACAGAGATACACATCGGCCACATGATATGCCCGGGAGTCCGGCATTCGACAACACATCCGATATCCGTTGGTGTAATTCTCTGTAAGGAACATCTCATTACCTCCTTGTTTTGATGTTTTACACTATAAATCCATTTACCTATAATGTCAATAGGTTTTATGAAAAAAAACTGAAAATGTTCCAAAGCCACTCCTATTGCTGTTTTCTCCGGTTCCTGCGCACCCGGTTCACATGCCGCTCAAAATCCCCGCTGCGAAGGAGTTCCGCCAGCACATACTGTTCAAAGATGGGGACGGTGCAGGAATAGAATCCCAGCTTCTCGTCAAAGTCCTTTGTCAGCCCCTCCGGCAGCACCAGATATCCCACACGCATGGAGGGGGCGATGGTGCGGGAAAAGGTGTTCAGATACAGGACATCCACCTCCGGATCCATGGAAAAGAGCGGCTCCTCCGGCTTTCGGGAGACCGTGAGCTCGGAGTCGTAATTGTCCTCGATGAGGATCCCGCCTCTGTTTTTCGCCCAGCGCAGATACTCCCGCTTTTTCGAGATATCCGCGGTGACGCCGCTGGGATAGCTGTGAAAAGGGGTGACATGCAGGATCTGCGCCTTTGTCCGCTTCAGCTCCTGGGATGCGATGCCGTTTCCGGTGAGACTTAGCAGTTCGCAGGAGGCCCCCATGGCCTCATAAACCTCCCAGATCTTCCGGTAGGAGGGATTTTCCAGGCCGTAGATGCGGTCCGTCCCCAGGAGCTGCACGATGAGGCCGTAGAGGTACTCCGCGCCGGAACCCACGATGACCTGGGAGGGCTTTACGGAGATCCCCCGGCTTCTGGCCAGGTATCCGCACAGCTCGCTTCGAAGCTCCGGACAGCCGTGGTTCGGGGACTTTACCAGGATCCGCTCCCCGTAATCGGAGAGGACCCGTCGCATGGTCCTGGTGAGGACGGAGAAGGGAAAGTCCCCGGTATCGCTCTGTGCCGGGAGATCTCCGGGGGCAGCCGGTGCCGGGAGGCCCGGTCGGTCCATAACGGGTGCCTCAGAGAAAGCCCGGGGCGCGGTGCGGTCCCGTCGTCCCGGGACGGCGCCGGAGAAAAAGTCCTCCCCCCGGTAGGTGACATAGATCCCGCTGCGCTGTCTGGTCTCTACGTATCCCTCTTCGGAGAGCAGCGTCAGGGCATGCTCCGCCGTGATGAGGCTGACCCCCGTTTCCTCCGCCAGAACCCGCTTGGAGGGGAGCTTTGCGCCGTAAGGGTAGATCCCGGCCTCGATGTCCCGGATGAGAAAACGGTAGAGCTGGATATAGGCCGGTTCCGGCAGGTCTTTTCGAATCTCGTATCGCATGGTCACTCCCTCCTCTGATGAAACATACGCAACAGGTCTTATTGACCCGGTTCTCCTTTATCTGGTCATATCATTTTGATTTAAACTGGATATTTTCACATATCCAGTTTTAGTTTACTCTGTTCCCCGATAACCTGTAAACCACCAATTTCCTTCGGGGGGAGGAACGACATGACACAGAGTAAGAAACTGAACATCCTGCATCTGACAACCGCGGCCGTATTTATGGCGCTCAACATCGCTTTTTCATCCTTCGGGATCCCGGTGCCCGGGGGGCATCTGTACCTTTGCGATGCGGTGATCTGTCTGGCCGCCATCCTCCTCACACCCTTTGAAGCCTTTGTGGTGGGGGGCATCGGATCCTTTCTGGGGGACATGCTCTTCTATCCCCTGCCCATGTTCGTGTCCCTGGTGACCCACGGACTGCAGGCGGTGGTGATTTCCCTGATCTCCCACAACTGCCTGAAAAAGCATCCGAAGCTGGCCTCCGGCATCGGCGTCAGCGTCGGTGCGGTGATCATGGTGGTGGGCTACACCCTGGGAAAGACCTTCGTGTACAGCACCTGGGAAGCGGCCGTTTTAAAGCTCCCTTACGAGATCGCGCAGGGCGCTCTGGGCGCGGTGCTGGGCATGCTCCTTTGCTGGAGATGCGGGATCCGGAAGTTCTTTGAGATCCGGGAGGAAAATGCCCTGCAGGGGCCGCATCTGGGGTGAGGACCACGGGACTTTGCCGGAAGGATCCCCGCGGTCGGGTCCAAGGGCTCAATTGGCAGGTGCGAAAATCCGCGAATGGTGGTATGGTAAGAAAGGCGGCGGAAAGCGCCGCAAATATCACAAAAGGGAAGTGAATGACATGTACGAAGAACTGACGATGCAGGCGAAAGCGGTAACGGAAGAGCTCTGCGACCGGGCGAAGCTCGGAAAGGGCCAGATCCTGGTGGTGGGATGCTCCACCTCGGAGGTCTGCGGAAGCCGCATCGGGAGCAATTCCAATTTGGAGGCGGCGGAGGCGGTCTTTGCCGGGATCTACGAAGTGACGAAGGCCCGGGGGATCTATCTGGCAGCCCAGTGCTGCGAGCACTTAAACCGCGCCATCATCATCGAAGCCGAAGCGGTGCCGGGACAGCCCATCGTCAATGCGGTGCCCCAGCCCAAGGCGGGAGGCTCCTTTGCCACCACCGCATACAAAACCTTCGCCCATCCCGTGGCCCTGGAGGAGATCAAAGCGGATGCGGGCCTGGACATCGGGGACACCCTCATCGGCATGCATTTAAAGGCTGTGGCGGTTCCGGTGCGGCTGGAGCACCACACCATCGGCGAGGCGCACATCGTGGCAGCGCGGGTCCGTCCCAAGTACATCGGCGGGATCCGGGCTCAGTACGACGAGAATCTGGGATGAATGTGATGAAAAAAGGACGGTTCCCGCGACGGGGAATCGTCCTTTTTCTGTTTGTTCCTATAACGGTTTTTGCAGCTCCCGGCTTCTTTAGATCAGATCGCTGAGTTTTTTCCCGTAAAAGAAATCCCGCTCCAGCTGATACAGCTCCTCCCACATGGGCAGGGTCTGGCAGGCCTTCTTTCGCGGGCAGTTCTCCGCGTCCGGCTGCAGGCAGGCCACGGGAGCCACGCTCCCCTCCATGAGCTCCACGATCTCTCCCACGGAGTATTCCTCCGGCTTTTTCTTCAGCCGGTATCCGCCGTGCTTTCCGCTGGCGCCCTCAATGAGCTTTCCGGTGACCAGGTCCTTTGCGATGATCTCCAGATACTTCTTGGAGATCTCCTGCCTCTCTGCGATATCCTTTAACGGGATGTACTCGTCCGTATTCTGCTGCGCCAGGTCGATCATGACCCGAAGCGCATATCTTCCCTTCGTTGAGATCATATGCTGTCCCTCCCAAAAAGCTGCGGTTCATACTCACCTATTGTAACGCAAGGTGAATAGGTAAATCAAGCCCCTGTTTTCCCCTCACTCCTCCCGTGCGATGGCAGCCCACTGCTTTCGGTACGCTCTGGGGGAGCAGCCGAAGAACTTCCGGAAGGTCTCGGAGAGATAGCTCACCCCGGAAAAGCCGGTAAGGTCCGCGATCTCGCTTAAGGGCGCGCTGCCGGAGCGCAGGTACTCCGCCACCTTCCGGGCCCGCAGGTGCATCACATAGCTGATGGGGGACTCTCCCACATATTGATGGAACAGATGATTGCAAAGGGACTTGCTGACATGGGCGCTGGCGGCGATTTTCTCCAGGGTCACGGACTCCCGGTAGGCCCCGGCGATATAGGCCATCATCACCTTAAAGGACTGCATGTGGGGATCCGCAGACGCGTCCTCCACGGCAGCGCCGATGGCTCTGCTCTTTTTCAGGATCAGGTCCCAGATGAGGTAGAAACGCTTGGTGATCTCGAAGGCATCATTTCGGACGTCCGGAAGCTGCACCACCAGATCATACATCTCTTTGGAAAACTCATTGATCCGCCGAAACCGCAGGCAGGGCAGATCCGGGTCGTCCAAAAAGGGACGGATAGCCTGGAGCTCCACCACCACTGATGCCGTCAGGATGGAAGGGTGCACCACGAAGATCACATATTTGGCCAGGGTATCGTCCACACAGATGCTGTAATGGATCTGGTTGGCATTGACCACGATGGTGTCGCCCTCGTAAAGCTCATAGACCTTTCCGTTGACACAGTAGGCCATTTTCCCTTCCTTCACCGTGAGGATCTCGATGTCCTCGTGAAAGTGGGGGACCCGCTCCCAGGTCACCTTCGGTGCGATCCATCCGTCGTAGATATAGGAGGGAAAGGCGGGATTGTCGTAATTGACGATCTCCGATCCATCCTCCCGTTTCACGATGAGTCCCATGAGTTCCCGTTTCATCGGACGCTTCCTTTCTCTCTCCCGGAAAGTCCCCTTTCCATGCTGCCGGTTTTATAACAATCTTTCACAAGAGGTTTCGGTTTTATAACAAAATGGCGCCGTGCAAAAAGATTGTTATAATTTTCCCTGCAAAACAGGGTTTTCCCTTGGATTCATATACAATATACTGATAAACAGTAAAAAACGCAAGCGGTACAGTTTCACAATTATTTCCCGTCCGAAGGAGGTCAGCCATGTCGGAAGAAGCTCTGGTGATGAAAAACGTATGCAAAAACTTCAAGGTCCTGAACCGCCGGGAGGGCTTAACGGGCAGCATCCGGGACCTGTTTTCCCGGGACTACCGGACCGTGGAGGCGGTGAAGGATGTCTCCCTGACGGTGAGCCGCGGCGAGATCATCGGTTATCTGGGCCCCAACGGCGCCGGGAAATCCACCACCATCAAGATGATGACGGGGGTGCTGGAGCCCACCTCCGGGAAGATCCTGGTAAATGGCGTGGTGCCTTACGAGAACCGGACGAAAAACTGCGAAAACATCGGGGTCGTCTTCGGGCAGCGCAGCCAGCTCTGGTGGTCCCTGCCCCTCATCGAATCCTTCAAGCTCCTGCGGGACCTCTACATGGTGGAGCAGAAGGACTATGAGGACATGCTGGAGCTCTACCGCTCCCTGGTGGACATCGAACCCATCCTGAATAAGCCCGTGCGGCAGATGTCCCTGGGGCAGCGCACCCTCTCCGACATCCTGGCCTCCTTCCTGCACAACCCGCCCATCGTCTTTCTGGATGAACCCACCATCGGACTGGATGTCTCCATGAAGGACCGGATCCGGTCCCTGATCCTGGGACTCAATGCGGAGAAAAACACCACCGTGATCCTCACCACCCACGACATGGGCGACGTGGATGCCCTGTGCAAACGGGTGGTGATCATCGACCATGGGCAGAAGATCTATGACAATGACATGGAGCATCTGAAGAGCTACTTCGGCTCCTACCGCACCCTGTCCATGCGCATGGAGGATGACACCTGGGAGGAGCTTCTCATCGACGAGACAAAGACGGATGTGATGGAAGTCCTGGCGCAGCGTCAGAAGACCGGAAAGATCAAAGAC
>JAFYFY010000138.1 GCA_017543485.1 Lachnospiraceae bacterium
CAAGGTCTGGGAGCAGATGAGCCAGGCGTACGAGTCCGGCGTCCGGGAGATCTGGATCGTGAACGTGGGGGATTTAAAGCCCCAGGAGCTTCCCCTGTCCTACTTCCTGGATCTGGCCTATGACTTTGACAGATGGGGCACCTCCAACACGGAGAGTGCCGCGCAGTATCTGAAGGAATGGACGGACCGGCAGTTCGGAGCGGATCATGATCCGGAGCTGGATGCGCTGCTGGCCGGGTATACCTTCTTGAATTCCGTTCGAAAGCCCGAGACCCTGGGGCCTGATGTGTACCATCCCGCCCATTACGGGGAGTCCCGGGAGATGCTCTCTTTGTGCGATCAGTACGAGGAGATGGCGGAGCGCCAGAGAAAGGCCTATCGGGGGACGCCCCTGTATGAAGCCTTCGAGGAGCTGGTGGGATTTCCGGTGAGTGCCTCCGCGAATCTCCTCCGGATGCAGCTCTCTACGGGGAAAAACCACATGCTCTCCGCCCAGGGACGCCCTGCGGCCAACCTCTATGCGGAGGTCATCGACCGCTGCATGAAGCGGGACGAGGAGCTGATGAACCTCTACCACGGCCTGGCAGGGGGAAAATGGGACGGTCTCATGCTCTCGGAGCATATCGGCTTTACCCACTGGAACGACGAGGAAGCGCAGTACCCGGTGCGGCATCTGGTCTATCCCAGCAGAAGAAGCCGGCTGGTGGTGGCAAAGACCGAGGGGGACGAGTGGACCTGCGGCGGGGACTGGACCAGGAGAAAGATCCATCTCACCGGCTTTTTGGATCCCCACAGACGGACCCAGACGATCCAGCTAGAAAATGCGGGAAAAGGGTCCGCAGCGTGGACCGCGGAGTGCGATGCGGACTGGGTAAAGATCTTTACCTTAAGGGGCACGCTGCCCTCCTGTGAGGAGGCTGCCGCCTCCGGGGAGAAAGACGCCTTTTGCGGGGAGCTTCGGATCGGTATCGACAGAAGAAAGCTGGGAGGAGAGCCCGGGGAGACCAAGGCTGCGGATCTCTGGATCAAAACCGGGTTTTCCAAAGCCCAGGTGGTGATCTATGCAAGGGTCTTTACGGAGGCGGAACTGGCGGAGCCCCACACCGTGCCGGTTGCTCCCGCAGGGGTGCCGGCGGACGCCGTGGGCGAACTGGGGGTGGCCGTGGAGGTGTCCGAATACACCGACCGCCTCAGTACCGCAAAGGGGGAATTCCGGCTCATCAGGCCCTATGGAAGATACGGCGCGGGGATGAAGGCCTTCCCTGTGACGGAGCATTTTACGCCGGGAAGTGACGCCCCCTCCCTGACCTATGATCTGTATTTCCCGGAGGACGGGGAATACGAGGTGACGCTGGCGGCCGCACCGTCAAATCCCGTGGACGGGACCAGGCACCTGCGGCTGGGAGTCCAGTTTGGCGGAGAGAGCGTCAGGACCGTCTCCTTTATCCGGGAGGATTTCCGGGCGGGGGAGAACAGCTGCCCGGAGTGGGGAGAAGCCGTGCTGAGTCAGCTCCACACCGCCTCCTTTACGGTAAGCGGACGGAAGGGATACGGAGAGCTGATGATCTATGCCTGCGATCCCGGTGTGGTGCTGGAGCGGATCCTGGTGAGAAAG
>JAFYFY010000139.1 GCA_017543485.1 Lachnospiraceae bacterium
ATGGGGAACAGGCCATCTATGCTGTGGACAATGCTTACTGGGCCTTCTATGTAAACGATGAGTACTGCCAGTATGGCATCGACAGCCAGCCCGTTGCGGACGGGGATGCCTTTAAGATCGTTTACGAATCCGCTTCCTATTAACGGTAAACCCCGTGTAAAGACATGCTTTTTTTCCATCGCGAAACCGCACAGCATCAGAATATGACGGACCTTCCGGAACCCGGAACGGACGCGGAGAAAAAAGAAAAGGGAGAGAACGTTTCGTTCTCTCCCCGTCTTGCGGTGCGTGACATTGCCATGATCGGTGTGATGGTGGCCGTCATTGAGGTATGCAAAGTCGCTCTCATGGGCCTTCCCAACATCGAGACCACCAGCTTCTGGATCATCCTCTTTACCCTCTTCTTCGGGTGGAAGATCCTGTTTGTGATCCCTGTCTTTATCCTCATCGAGGGATCCTTTTACGGGGTTCACCTCTGGTGGATCATGTATCTCTACGCCTGGCCGCTTCTGGCGCTTCTCACCAGGTGTTTTCGGAAACAGACCTCCGTCCTGTTCTGGGCGCTGCTCTCCGGAGCCTTTGGTCTGAGCTTTGGATTCTTGTGCTCTTTTCCCTATTTTTTCATCGCCCTGGCCGGCGAAGGGACCTGGGCCGCACGGCTCGCCGGCGCATTCCGCGCACAGTTTACCTGGTGGGTGGCCGGCATCCCCTGGGACATCCTGCACTGCGTCGGAAACTTCTGCATCATGCTGGTCCTCTATCACCCCATCCGGATCGCGATGAAAAAACTCCCCTATTCCATCAGAGAGGGCATCTGACCGTCCCTCGTCCCTGCCGTCTCTTTTCGGTATCCGTATTGCTCATCGCTCCGCCCGCATGGGATTGTTCAAAAAGTCCTCATAGGAGAGACGGATCCCGTCCTCCAGCTCCGTTTTGTAGGTCCAGCCCAGAGCCGTGGCCTTGGATACATCCAGAAGCTTTCTGGGCGTTCCGTTTGGTTTGGAAGGATCCCAGAGGATCTCTCCTTCGTATCCAACCACCTTCGCCACCAGCTCCGCCAGCTCCTTGATGGTGAGTTCCTTGCCCGTTCCGGCATTCACGGTCTCGTTGCCGCTGTAGTGGTTCATCAGAAACACGCAAAGGTTTGCCAGATCATCCACATACAGAAATTCCCGAAGCGGGGAACCGTCTCCCCAGCAGGTGACGGAAGGGGCCTTTTCCAGCTTCGCCTCATGGAAGCGGCGGATCAGTGCCGGCAGTACATGGGAATGGGTGGGGTGATAATTGTCATTGGGGCCGTACAGGTTCGTCGGCATCACGGAGATATAGTCCGTCCCGTACTGGCGGTTCAGGAATTCACAATACTTCAGCCCAGAGATCTTGGCCAGGGCATAGGCCTCATTGGTCTTTTCAAGTTCCGAGGTCAGAAGGCAGCTCTCCGGCATGGGCTGTGGCGCCATCCGGGGATAGATGCAGGAGGATCCCAGAAACTCCAGCTTTTTACACCCGTTCTGCCAGGCACTGTGGATCACGTTCATCTCCAGCACCATGTTCTCGTACATAAAATCCGCCAGCGCTTCGCTGTTTGCCACGATCCCGCCCACCTTGGCCGCAGCCAGGAAGACATACTCCGGACGCTCGGTTTCAAAAAAGCTCCGCACGGCTGCCTGATCCGTCAGATCCAGCTCCCTGTGGGTGCGAAAGATCAGATTGGTATACCCCTGCCGCTCCAGCTCCCGGAGGATGGCACTTCCCACCATTCCGCGGTGCCCTGCCACATAGATCTTTGCATTCTTTTCCATCATTACTTGACTACACCCTTCTCCAGATACTCCGCGAGATTTGTGCGGATGTGCTCCTCGGCGCGCTCCACGGCCACCTTTTCCATATCATGCTCCACCATCAGTCTCACCAGCTGATCAAAGGAAGTCTTTGTGGGATTCCATCCCAGCTTCGCCCGGGCTTTCGTGGGATCTCCCCAGAGGTTCACCACGTCGGTGGGGCGGTAGAAATCCGGGGATACCTCCACCAGTACCCGGCCGGTGGCCTTGTCGATGCCCTTTTCCTCCATGCCCTCTCCGGTAAATTCCAGCTCGATCCCGGCATAGTGGAAGGCCAGCTCACAGAACTCCCGGACGGAGTGCTGCTCTCCCGTGGCGATGACGAAATCCTCCGGCTCCTTCGCCTGCAGGATCAGCCACATGCACTCCACATAATCCTTTGCATATCCCCAGTCTCGGAGACTGGAAAGATTTCCCAGATACAGCTTGTCCTGCTTCCCCTGGGCAATGCGGGAGGCTGCCAGGGTGATCTTTCTGGTGACGAAGGTCTCTCCTCTTCTCTCGGACTCATGGTTAAAGAGGATCCCGTTGCAGGCGAACATGTTGTAGGCTTCCCGGTATTCCTTCACGATCCAGAAGCCGTACTGCTTGGCCACGGCATAGGGGCTTTAGGGGTGAAAAGGGGTATTCTCATTCTGGGGCACTTCCTCCACCTTGCCGTAGAGCTCCGAAGTGGAGGCCTGATAGATGCGGCAGCTCTGTGCAAGCCCGGACAGTCTCACTGCCTCCAGGATGCGCAACACCCCCGTGGCATCCACATCCGCGGTAAACTCCGGCGCGTCAAAGCTGACCTGAACATGGCTCTGGGCAGCCAGATTGTAGATCTCGTCCGGCCGGACGCTTCCGATGATGGCCATCAGACTCATGGAGTCTCCCAGATCGCCATAATGCAGATGAAAGCCCTCTCTGCCCTCCAGATGCACGATGCGCTCCCGAAAGTCCACGGAGGATCTGCGGATCATGCCGTGCACTTCATATCCCTTATCCAGCAGAAGCTCTGCAAGATAGGAACCGTCCTGTCCGGTGACGCCGGTGATAAATGCTTTTTTTGCCATATTGATGCCCCTTTCCCTGTTCCTGTTCCTGTTTTTGATATGTCCGCTTTCTATCTATTGTATCGCAGCCGGTTCATTTTTCCACCCTTATTTTTGTCCGAAACTTGCACAATCTTGACATTTTTGATATGCTGAAAATCCATGAAGAAAGAAACCGAAAAACCGCTGTTTCACGGAAAAAGCGTTGATGCCAGCCGCATTCTCTACACCCCCTCCGAGTTTGCCAGAGATCATCTTCTGTACCTCCAGGAGGCGGGGAAGCTCCATGCCCGCAGGCAGCATATCAGCAGCAGGGAAAATCTTCCGAGTCTGCTCTTTTTCTGTGTCCTGTCGGGAAGCGGGACGCTGACCTATGAGCAAAGACGCTTAGACCTCTCCCCCGGGGACTGCGTCTTCATCGACTGTCATCTCCCCTATTCCCACGAGACCAGCAAGGATCTCTGGAGTCTCTCCTGGGTCCACTTCTACGGCGCGGGAGCGGCGGGGATCTACGAAAAATACCGGGAGCGCGGCGGGATGCCCTGCTTCAGGCCCGCAGATCCCGGGATCTACCGGGATAAGGTCTCCTCGCTCTATGCGCTGGCAGGGTCCCAGGACTATATCCGGGACATGCGGATCAGCGAGTCCCTCATGAGCCTTCTCACCCTCCTCATGGAGGAGAGCTGGCACCCGGAGCTTCAGGGGATCCGCGGCAAGCACGCTGCCCTGGTACAGGTCCGCAACTTCCTGACGGAGCACTACGCGGAGCATCTGACCCTGGAGGACCTGGAAAGCAGGTTCTTTATCAATAAGTATTATCTGTCCCGGCTCTTTACGGCGGAGTACGGTCTCCCGCCGGGACAGTTCCTGACACAGCTTCGCATCACCCACGCCAAACAGCTCCTGCGGTTTTCGGATCTGACCGCGGAGGAGATCGCGGAGCAGTGCGGACTGGGAAGCAGCACCTACTTTTCCAGGATGTTTAAAAAGGTGGAGGGGATCAGTCCCCGGGAATACAGAAAGCAGTGGTAGAGATGATCGAACCGGTCAGAAACAATCCCTATACCCAGAGTCCGAAGCAGACCTCCGGAGCCGGCCGTACCCAGTCCGTATCCGGCAGTGCTTCCTTTTCCATGGAGCAGGCTCTGTCCGAGCAGGCTGCCGCGGAGGACGGCGTGATCTATGAGCATGACCCCGGTGCGAAAGAGGTGACGGAGCAGCAGGCAAAGGGGCAGCAAAGCAAAGGAGCCTCTTCCGTGGGGACGCCGGCAGAGGGCTCCCCGTCAGGCGGGCCGGAATATACACCGGTGGAGGTTCCGGGTGTCAAAGAGCTTCTGGGACGCCTGGGCACCTTCCTGCGGGGACTTCTGGGAAGGGCCAGGGTGATCCTGGGAAATATCTGGGAGAGCAAGCCCATCCTCCCGCCGGATCCCGATACGGGAAACAGCGGCGCGGAAGAGGGCCTTCCGGAGGATGATTTCGACCGGGCCATCGCAGCTCTGGAAGCCGAGGAGGAGGGGGCACCGGCTGCGCGGACCCCTGCCCGAAACACCGGTCTTCTCACCTATTATGACAGGCGCGGAAAGATCGTCACACCGGACCCTTCCGTGAGACAGCGTGTGCTCCACGGGGACCGGGGGACGCGAAAATCCTGATACCGCGCAAAACGAAGGCACAAAAAAAGCAGGCCGTCCGGTCTGCTTTTTTTGATGGAACCGAAGGGATTCGAACCCTCGACCTCTGCGTTGCGAACGCAGCGCTCTCCCAACTGAGCTACGATCCCTCATGTGACTGTTAGAGCATACTCTCTTTTCTCCCCTTTTTCAAGAGGAAAATCGGTGACGGGACATCCGGCCCAAAGTGCCGGATGTCCCGAAAACCAAATCTTACGCGTTCATCTGTGCGGCAACTTCCGCAGCAAAATCCTCGTTCTTCTTCTCCATGCCTTCGCCGGTCTCGTATCTGACAAAGCCCTCGACGCTGACTTCGGTGCCCACTTCCTTGCTGACCTGTGCAAGGTACTGAGCCACGGTCTGCTTGCCGTCCTCTGCTCTGACATAGACCTGGTTCATCAGAACGATCTCCTTCTCCTGCTTGGAGATCCGGCCCTTTACCAGAC
The DNA here is from genome assembly GCA_017543485.1 of Lachnospiraceae bacterium. Classification (GTDB taxonomy): domain Bacteria; phylum Bacillota; class Clostridia; order Lachnospirales; family Lachnospiraceae; genus AC2028. The sequence goes on from JAFYFY010000139.1 coordinate 4,995, forward strand.
CGTCGAAGATCTTGTCCGCAACGATCTCTGCCTTCTTGGACATAGCCAGCTCGGCCAGAGCGGCAGCAGCTTCCTTGGAAAGGAAGTTGAAGAGGAAGTTCATATTGCTCTTCTTCTCTTCGTAGATTGCGATATCCTCATCGCTCCAAAGTTTCTCGGAACAAGCCTTGTCGATCAGCTTCTGAAGGATCGGCTTCGGAAGGGAAGCGGGA
>JAFYFY010000140.1 GCA_017543485.1 Lachnospiraceae bacterium
GAGAATGAGCTCTTTGACGTGCTGGGGAGAAAGACCAAGGAAGCCGGGGGCTACATGACCTATCTGTATGATTATCAGTCCCCCTTCATCTTTGCGAATTTCAATGGCACCAGCTCCGATATCGACGTCATCACCCATGAGTGCGGACATGCCTTCCAGGGGTATCTCACCCGCACGGACGAGATCCGGGAGCACGCGGATCTGACCATGGAGACGGCGGAGATCCACTCCATGTCCATGGAGTATTTCACCTACGGCTGGATGAAGCGGTTCTTCGGGGAGGATGCGGACCGGTACCTGACCATGCATCTGGAGGATTCTATCATCTTTATCCCTTACGGCTGTATGGTGGATGAGTTTCAGCATCTGGTCTATGCGAAGCCGGAGATGACGCCGGCCCAGAGAAAGGAGACCTGGAAAAAGCTGGAGGAGACCTATCGTCCCTGGCTGGATTACGGGGATGATCCCTTCTTCTCAAACGGCGGCTACTGGCAGAGACAGGGGCACATCTTTGACAGCCCCTTCTATTACATCGACTATGTGCTGGCCAGCGTCAGCGCCATGCAGTACAAGCTCTGGATGGACCGGAATTACCGGGATGCCTGGGAGCACTATCTGAAACTGTGCAGATTCTCCGCGGGAGATTTCTACGGCGGGATCCTGAAGGAGGGAGGCATCCGCAGTCCCTTCCAGGACGGCTGCATCGAGGCCGTGACAGAGGGCCTGCGAGCCATCGCCCGGTAGGCCCCCGCAAGAAGGAACCGGCTGCGAAGGCGTCTGTTAATTTGCTGCGATCTGTGATAAAATAATATGTCGGATAACAGTAGGACGGAGCGAATGCGGGAATGGGAGTGATCAAAAAGATCCTGACGGCGATCGGTGTGCTGGTGGTGGCGGCCTGTGCCATCATCCTTTTGTGCGCACTCAATCCCGGCATGACCCAGTCCGTGGCTGCCATGCTCTACGGCACCGAGCATATGGACGGGATCCTCTCCGGGTTCCTCCGGGACCGGGAAGCGGATCCGGAAGAGAGTGAACAGACGCCGGTCCGCAGACCTCAGATCCCTGCCGGCACCGGACAGAGCGCAGATCCGCAGGATGCCCCGGCCTATCAGGTGGTGGAGGAGACCATCACCGTCCTTCCGGAAAACGTCTACGGCCGGAGCGGCTATGAGCCCATCCAGACCCAGGCCCAGACCGTCAGCACCACCGAAGCAAATGTCCTGGTGAAGGGCCTGACGGTGGGAGAGACGGGGGAGGATCTGGATTTCGATCCCGTCTATTACCCATATTACGCCATGCTGGGGGACGACCAGAAGGCGGTGTACCGCCAGATCTATGCCAATGCCCAGGCCGGGAATGCGGCCTTTGCACCGGTGAAAAAGATCTCCTCGGATGCGCTGCGGGATACCTTCGAAGCGGTCTTCGGGGATCATCCGGAGCTGTTCTTCGTACAGACCGCATATACCGAGAAATATACCCAGGACAAAAACGTGGTGGAGGTGGACCTGAGCTACTACACCATCGAAAATGACCGGGAGACCGCAAAGGACATCTTCGGATCCCGTGCGGATCAGATCCTGGAGGCGGCCAGACTCCTGCCGGATGACTACGAAAAAGCGCGCTATGTCCACGATGAGCTCCTGGACCGGGTAGAGTACAATTCCGGGGCCAGAATGAGCCAGAGCGCCTACAGCGCCATGGCGGACGGCCAGAGCGTGTGTGCCGGCTATGCCAGATCGTATCAGTATCTCCTCCAGAAGCTGGGGATCCCGTGCTACTATTGCACCGGGAGCAGCGGAGAGGATCACGCCTGGAACATCGTCAGGCTCCCGGACGGGTATTACAATGTGGATCTGACCTGGGATGATACCACACCCAATACCTACGATTATTTCTGCAAAACGGATGCGGATTACGCCGGGACCCATGTGCGCCGGGGGATGAGCATCTATCTGCCGGCCTGTAACGGGACCCAGTACCGGAATCTGGAGACCGGAGCCCCCAATGAGGACGAGCCGGGGCCCAGAAGTGTGGATGCCGGGACGGGGACGGGATATTCTCCCTACGACGATCCCTACATCAACAACGACCCCACCAAACCCCTGGTGTATGAAGGGGGATCGGCGGATTCCGGGAAGACCGGAAACGGCACATCCGGAAGCGGCACATCCGGAAGCGGCACATCCGGAAGCGGGACTTCCGGGGGGACCGATCAGGCCCCTTCCGCAGCCGGAAAAACAGTGGAAGAGACGCTGAAGGAACTGGGACTGAAGAACACGGATGTGTGCTGGACGCTGACGGATTATTACAACGACTGTTTAAAGCAGCTCAGCGCAGCGGGGAGCGGGTCCGTCACCTTCAGCAATGTGGTGCCTGCCACCCTTTATGACAAGATCGAGCAGGAATACGGCCTGGGGAACTACAAGGCCGGATACCTGACGAAGGCACTGGCAAACCTTGGGATGAACCGGTGTCAGATCCAGCTGCAGGCCCAGCGGCTTGGCGGCGGATACTACAGACTTTATCACAACATGGATACCTGGAACGAGAACTGACATCACATGCTTAAGGGATTACAGGGGTATACCGGATGATCAACGGAAGAAGGATCGTGGCGATCTGCGTATCGGACATGCAAAATGCGGATACCGTGGAGACGCTCTATCAATTATATGAGGACCTGGAGCGGGAGAACTGGAAGACCATCCTCTTTAACACCGGGACGGAGCTTCGCAGCGAGACGGCCTTTGATATGGGAGAGGAGGCAGTCTTTGACCTGATCCCCTATGACAAGGTGGACGGGATCATCATCTTCTGGCGCACCATCAAGAACCCGGATCTCATCGAGCAGATCTGTGCGAAGGCGATGGAGGCGGGAAAGCCGGTGGTCCTTCTGGACTGTGACGAGCCCAGGGAAGGAGCCTACAATGTGGTCTATGACGAGAGAGGGGCCTTCCGGGATCTGATGATCCATCTGGTGGAGGAGCACAGCTTCGTCAACATCAACTGCATCGCCGGCATCAAGGACAATTATGTCTCCGAGAGGAGACTGGCCATCTTCCGGGAGGTACTGGCCAGCCATAACATCCCCCTGCGGGATGATCAGATCGGATACGGGAATTTCTATGACATCCCTGCGGTGGCGGTGCTTCAGCAGTTTCTGAACAGCCCCTACGGCATGCCGGAAGCCATCGTCTGTCTGAACGATGCCATGGCCATCGCGGTGACGGATTTTCTCAGCGATCACGGGCTGCGGGTGCCGGAGGATGTGACGGTCACCGGTCTGGACGGGATTGTGCAGGAGCGCTGCAATTATCCCCGGATCACCACCTGCAGACGGAATGTCCCGGCGCTGTCCCATTATGTACTGGGTCTTTTGTTCGACGCCGTGGCGGGGAGAAACCAGCCCGGGGTGTTCGATTATGAGCTCTATTTCGATCCGGCGGAGTCCTGCGGCTGCAGAAAGGTGGATCCCACGGAGCGGATGCGCGCCGTCAGTACCCTGAACCGGCTCACCAGCGAGAATATGAACACGGACCGTGAGATGGTGAACATGATGACCCGTCTCACCGGAGAATCCACCCCGGAAGGGATGCACCGGGTCCTTCGCAGATCCGTGTCCCAGAACAGCTATTTCTGCATCAACGAAGATCACGATACGCCCCGGGGCGGCACCCACAGACACGGGGACAAGCCCTTTACCGATGTGGTGATCAGCTACCGGTACTTCCACGGGGAGCGGGAGACGGAGAAACGGCTCATCACGCCTCAGAACCTGATCCCGGAGTGGGGCATCTTCGAGCGCCGCAGCTACCCCATGGTGGTGAACTGCCTCCATGCCCAGGACAGGGTTTGCGGGTATCTGGTGAGCTATCCGGAGGCCGGTGCCCAGCGGAACTTTGAATATGCACTTCAGAAGATCCAGCATCTGTGCCTGAATCTGGATATTGTCCTGGGACTGTATATCCAGCGGCGGAGACTCCAGAATATCAACGCGAAGCTCCGTCTCATTCAGGACGGCATCGTGGAAGGGTTCTCGGAGCTGGTGGAATCCCGGGACGATTCCACGGGAATGCACATCAAGCGCACCCGGGAGTATATGCGCCTTCTGGTGGATTATATGGCGGAGAAGCCGCGGTACGCAGAGCTTCTTACAAAGGAAAAGCGGGACCTCATCGTAAAGGCGGCGCCGCTGCATGATATCGGCAAGATCAAGGTGTCCGATGTGATCCTGAACAAGCCCGGCAGGCTCACGGCGGAAGAGTTTGAGACCATGAAGATCCACACCACTGAGGGCAGGCGTCTCATCGAGACCACCTTAAACGACATTGAGGACGGAGAGTATCTGAACCACGCCATGGACGTGGCCATGTATCATCACGAGAAGTGGAACGGCAGCGGCTATCCCAAGGGCCTCTCCGGAGAGGAGATCCCCCTGTGCGCGAGGCTGATGGCCGTGGTGGATGTCTTTGATGCCCTGTCCAGCAAGCGGGTGTACAAGGATGCCTTCTCCCTGGACGACACCTTCCGCATCATCGAAGAGTCCAGCGGGACCCATTTCGACCCGGAGATCGCGGAGTGCTTCCTGCAGCTGCGGCCGGAGATCGAAGAGGCCTTCTATGAGCTGCACCTGGAGGAGGAGCGGTTAAACGCAAAACAAAGGGAACAGTAAAGATCCGGAATCAGTATTTCTTCCAGGCCGCCGGCCGCAGCAGGATCAGGAGCGGGAAGAGCTCCAGTCTGCCCGCCAGCATGTCGAACATCAGGATCATCTTCGAGAAGGGGCTGAAGAACCCGAAGTTCTGGGTGGGACCCACCATGGAAAAGCCGGGACCGATGTTGCCCAGCATGGCTGCCACGGCGGTGAAGTTGGTGGTAAAGTCATACTCATTGATGGACAGCAGCAGGAAGGAGGAGACGTACACCACCATATAGGAGACCAGAAAGACATTGGTGGCCCGGACGGTCTCGTGGGCCACGGGCCTTCCGTCGATGCGGATCTTCTGGACCTGTCTCGGGTGGATCATGAGGGAGAGCTCCTTGCCGATGGACTTGGTGAGGATCACGATGCGGGAGATCTTGATGCCCCCCGCCGTGGATCCGGAGCAGGAGCCCACGAACATCAGGATCAGCAGGATGGATTTGGAAAAGGCCGGCCAGGCATCAAAGTCCACGGTGGAAAACCCGGTGGTTGTGATGATGGAGGCCACCTGGAAGGCTGCGTCCCGGATCCGCTCTCCGAAGCTCATGCAGACATCCCGCAGATCAAAGGAGATGAGTCCCGTGCACAGCACCACAAAGATCAGATACCAGCGCACCTCCTCGATGCGGAAGGCCTCCTTGGCCCTGCGCCGCATGATGAGAAAGTAGACGCTGTAGTTGATGCCGGACAGGAGCATAAAGACCGTAATGGCCCATTGAAGCTGGGGGGAATAGGAGGCAATGCTGGTATTTCGGATGCCGAAGCCTCCGGTGCCCACCGTTCCGAAGATGGTGGCGAAGGCGTCAAAGGGGGTCATCCCCAAGATCATAAAGACGATGGCTCCCAGGATCGTCAGGCCGATGTAGAGCTCGTAGAGGATCTTGGCGGAATCCTTCACCCGGGGCACCAGCTTGTCCACGGAGGGACCGGTGCTCTCGGCCCGCATCAGGTTCATGGTGGATCCCCCCATCAGGGGCAGGATGGCCATGATAAAGACGAAGACCCCCATGCCGCCGATCCAGTGGGTAAAGCTTCTCCAAAACAGGCCGGCGTGGGAGAGGTGCTCCACCTCGGAGAGGATGGAGGCTCCGGTGGTGGTAAAACCGGAGATGGCTTCAAAGAGAGCATCGATATAATGCGGGATATCCCCGGTCATGACAAAGGGGATGGCACCGAAGGCACTCATGGAAAACCAGCCCAGGGAGACGGTGACAAAGCCCTCCCGCATGTACAGCTCCCGGGAGTCCGGTTTTTTGCGTTTCAGAAGAAACCCCGCCAGGAAGGAGATGAGTGCGGAGAGGAGAAAGCAGAGGGACTGCCGGAACTCCCCGTAAAAGCACCCCACCAGAGCGGGAAGCAGCAAAAAGGCGGCCTCGAATTCGAGGATCCAGCCGATGATGTAAAAGACCATGAAGTAATTCATACCATGTCCTACCTTTGCAGAATGTGATCGATCTCGGTCAGTGTATCATCCTTGACCACCACGACCACATGATCGCCCACCTTCAGCTCATCCGAACCGCCGGGCAGGATGATGCGGCCCCTTCTGTTGATGGAACAGATGGTGAGGTCCTTGCGCAGATTTAACTGCGCGATGGGAGTCCCGGTGACGGCGGAGGGCTCCTTGATGTAAAACTCCAGAGCTTCCGCTTTGCCGTCCTCGATGCGGTAGAGGTTTTCCACATTGCTTCCCAGGGACTCGTTCATGGAACGGGCATAGCGGACGATGGTGTCCGCCGTGAGGAGTCTGGGGAAGACAGTGGTATCCACCTGCATATCCTCCAGCACGGAATTGAAATTGATGCGGTTGATCTTGGTGACGGTCTTGGCCTTGGAGAGCTTTCGGGCCAGAAGAGACACCAGGATATTTTCCTCATCCAGTCCGGTGAGAGCGGCGAAGCCGTCCACATTGGGAAGACCCTCCTGCATCAGAAGCCGCTCATCCGTGCCGTCGCCGCAGATGATGGTGGCCTTGGGCAGAAGCTCCGACAATGCCTGACAGCGGGCGTTGTCGGTCTCGATGATCTTGGTGGAAATGCCCACCAGGAGCAGGCGCTGTGCCAGATAGTAGGAGATCTTACCGCCCCCCACCAGCATGGCGGTCCTGGTCTTCCCCGTTCCGATGCCCACCTTCTTAAAAAACTCCGTGGCGGTCTGGGGTCTGGCCAGAAATCCCACCACATCTCCTTCGTGGAAGACGAAATCTCCCTTGGGGATGATGAGCTCCTCGCCTCTTCGCACGGTGCAGACGATGACATCCAGTCCCAGCTTGGAACGCAGGTTCATCAGGGGATAGTCGCTCAGGAGACACTCCTTTGTCACGCGGAAGTGCATGATCTCGATGAGCCCCTTGGAGAAGGACTCGATGCGGACCGCCGAAGGGAACTGGAAGATCCGGGCGATCTCGTTGGCGCAGGTCAGCTCCGGATTGATGATCAGGGAGATCCCCAGCTCCTCCCGAAGGAAGGCGATGTCCTCATTGTAGAGAGGATTGCGCACCCGGGCGATGGTTTTGCAGGATCCTGCCTTCTTTGCGATGCAGCAGCACAGAAGGTTCTGTTCGTCCGAGCCCGTTACCGCGATGAGAAGGTCGGCCCCGGAGATCCCTGCTTCCTGCAGGGTCTTAAAGCTGACACCGTTTCCCACGATGCCCTTTACATCATACAGATCCGTCACTTCCGAGATTTTGACGGAGTTTTCATCGATGATGCTGATATTGTGTTTTTCTCCGCTGAGGCGCTGGGCGAGGGTAGCTCCCACCTTGCCGCAGCCGACGATGATGATATTCATGTGACTGTCTCCGTGTTTTTCCTTGATATCGAAAAGTCCGCGGCCGCACAGAGGGCGCCACGGAAAAAACGGGATTTATCGGTACAGAAGGGGCGGAAGATCGTCCTCCCCTTCGTTCAGATCCTGCAGCGCATCCCGCATTTTCGTGTCCGCGGCGCAGGAGGCTTCACTGGCCAGATCCATGTACAGGATAAAGACCTCCTCCAGAGAGGTATTTTGCTCTGCGGCAATCTCGCTCATAATGGGGCGCAGGCGCTCCAACTGGATCGATACGGGCACCTTCTGGGGATCTTCGATATCGCTCATGGCGGTCTCCGCATAGGCGTTGATCCGGGCCAGGAGTTTCTGATGTTCTTCGGTCATGATGTTCTCCCATTCAAAATTATTGCGGGCAGCCTGAAAGGACGCCCCGCTCACCGACTCATTTTACTCTTTTTCAGCATAAAATGCACTATGAATATGTGTACGTTGCGAAATGTCTGTCAAAAAGCTATAATATTCACGTCAAATTATGCAATTTGAAGGAGGGAGTCAAATGGCGGTAGTCAAACCATTTCGGGCATTTCGGCCTAAGCCCGGTACGGAGGCGGCGGTGGCTGCGCTGCCCTATGATGTGTACAACCGGGCGGAAGCCGTGGAGGTGGTCCGGGAGAATCCGGATTCGTTCCTGGCCATCGACCGTGCGGAGACGCAGTTTGATGCGGGCACGGATACCTATGATCCGAAGGTGTACGAGAAGGCGGCTCAGATGCTGCAGAGCCGGATCCGGGACGGCGGATTTGTCCGGGAGGATCGGGATTCCTACTATCTCTATGAGCTGACCATGGACGGGCGGACCCAGACGGGGATCGTGGGATGCGCTTCCGTGGAGGATTACGAGTCCGGCACCATCCGCAAGCATGAGAATACCCGGGCGGACAAGGAAGAGGACCGCATCCGCCACGTGGATACCACGAATATGCAGACCGGCCCCATCTTCCTGGCATACAGGCAAAACGATGCCCTGAAGGGGCTCATCGCTGCGGGCAAAAAGAAGGCGCCCCTATGCGATTTTACCGCTGATGACGGCATCCGGCACCGGGTCTGGATCCTGTCGGATCCGGAGGTGGTAAAAAAGATCGGAGAAGCCTTTGCCGCGGTTCCCAGACTCTATATCGCGGACGGACATCACAGATGCGCCTCCGCGGTGCGGGTGAGCCGCATGCGCCGGGATGCGAACCCGGAGCATACGGGGCAGGAGCAGTACAATTTCTTCCTGAGTGTCATCTTCCCGGACGAGGATCTGAAGATCCTGGACTACAACCGGGTGGTAAAGGACCTGGCGGGGCTGTCCGAGGAGGAATTCCTTTCGAAGGTCTCGGAAAAGTTTGAGGTGTCGCCGGCCCCGGTTTCTCCCTATCAGCCCACGGAAAAGGGGACCTTCGGCATGTACCTGGCAGGCACCTGGTACCGGCTGGAGGCAAAGCCGGAGATCCGGAGCACGGATGAGGTGGAGGGCCTGGATGTCTCCATCCTGCAAAGAGAGCTGCTGGGCCCCGTTCTGGGGATCGAGGATCCGAAGACGGACAAGCGCATCGACTTTGTGGGCGGCATCCGGGGTCTGAATGAGCTGGAACGCAGAGTGGGGATGGACTGCCGCGTCGCCTTCTCCATGTATCCTACCTCCATCGGCGAGCTCTTTGCCGTGGCGGACAAGGGTCGGCTGATGCCGCCAAAGTCCACCTGGTTTGAACCGAAGCTCCGCAGCGGACTGTTTTTGCATTCCCTCTCGGAATGATCTTTTGATAGAACAGGCGAATAAGGCTGACCCGAAAAAAACAAATAAAGAGGTGCACACATGAACAAGCGTCTGTACAAGCTGATGAACTGGGCATTTATCGAGGAAGTCATCTATTCGGAATGTGATCATCCCCAGGATCTTTTGGGACCCCACCTGAAGGGGGCAACCACCCTTTTGCAGGCTTATTTTCCGGGAGCAAGCGCCGTTTCGGTGCTCTGGAAGGACAGGGGGGAGGCCGGCAAGGCTTCCGAGACCCGGATGGAAGTGGCGGATGATGATGGATTTTTCGCACAGCTCCTGCCCACCAAGGATCCCGGGGTATACACCTATGTGGTCACCTACGAGGAGCGGGAGGAAGGCAAAAAGACGCTGCAGAAAAAGGTGGTGCGCTGCGGGGATCCCTACCGTCACAAGCAGGTGCTGACCAAGGCCCAGCTGGACCGGCTTGGCGCCGGGAATCTCACGGAAGGATATGAGATCTTAGGGGCACATCCCCGGACCATCGACGGGGAAAAGGGAA
>JAFYFY010000141.1 GCA_017543485.1 Lachnospiraceae bacterium
CCCGCTCGATATTGTCCGAGAAGGGGAAGAACGCATCGGAGCCCACGGTGACGTCCTGAAGACCCGCCAGCCATGCCTTCTTTTCCTCCCGGGTAAAGACAGGGGGCTTCACCTTGAAGGTGTGCTGCCAGACGCCCTCCGCCAGGATATCCTCATACTCCTCGCCGATGTAGACATCGATGGCATTGTCCCTGTCGGCCCGTCCCAGGCCGTCCACAAACTGCAGGCCCAGCACCTGCGGGGACTGGCGCAGATACCAGTTGTCCGCCTTGCTGCCCGCCAGACGGGTGCAGTGGATCCGGGACTGCTGCCCGGCGCCGATGCCGATGGCCTGACCGTCCTTCACATAGCAGACGGAGTTGGACTGGGTGTACTTTAAAACGATGAGGGAAACCTTCAGATCCGTCATGGCGCTCTCGGGGATCTGCGTATTCTTCGTCACGATCTGTCCCGGCAGGACCTCATTGACGTTCAGTTCGTTCCGTCCCTGCTCGAAGGTCACGCCGTAGACCTGCTTTTTCTCGATGGGGTCCGGCACGTAATCCGGATCGATGCGGATGATATTGTAATTGCCCTTCTTTTTCTCCTTCAGGATGGCCAGGGCCTCGGGAGAGTATCCCGGCGCGATGACGCCGTCGGAGACCTCTCTTTTGATGAGCTTTGCGGTGCACTCGTCGCACTCATCGGAAAGAGCGATGAAATCGCCGAAGGAGCTCATGCGGTCCGCACCCCGGGCTCTGGCATAGGCGCTGGCCAGAGGGGTCAGCTCCCCCAGATCCTCCACCCAGTAGATCTTTGCCAGGGTATCCGTAAGGGGCTTCCCCACCGCCGCACCAGCGGGGGAGACATGCTTAAAGGAAGTGGCTGCGGGCAGTCCCGTGGCCGCCTTCAGCTCCCGGACCAGCTGCCAGCCGTTGAAGGCGTCCAGAAAATTGATATATCCGGGGCGGCCGTTTAAGACCTCAATGGGAAGGTCCTCTCCGTTTTCCAGATAGATCCTGGAGGGTTTCTGGTTGGGGTTGCAGCCGTACTTGAGTTCAAATTCTTTCATGGGATCGTGCTCTCCTATCTGCTTTTTGCTGTTTCGGGCGTCTTACGCCTCGTGGACATTTTTCATTCTGCTCTCATAGGTGCCGTCCGCGATCCGGATGTAGCGCACATAGAGAGAGACTTTGTTTTCCGGGTCCAGAGCATCCCAGATCTCCTGCGTGAATGTGTCCAGAGACTCGGGGATCTGCAGGCTCACCGGCTCCCCCGAAAAGCTGGGCAGCGGGTTTCCGTCATGCTGATAGGTGTGGATGAAGTGTCCCTCCCCGTTTCTGGGATTCTCGTAGGCATAGGTAAATCTCCGGCAGGAGGAAGGATCTCCGTCGCTGCTCTTTAAGATGGAGAGTGCATAATCATAGGTGCCGTCCTCCACATGCAAAATGGCGGAGATGCGGGGCGTGAAGTTGGGCCCGTCGGGCTCAAACTCGCGGCTGCGCAGGGACTGTTCAAAGGTCAGGCCCTTCTGAAGCCCCTCATATACGGTATCCGTCTGATCCCCGTTGGTCACGATGGTATCCGCTCCCAGGACCCGCACCGGGGCGTAGATGATGAGGCTGGGGTCCTCTAACTTGGAGGGATCGAAGGCCTGGGTGCGGATCCCCTCTCCCTCCTCCACAAAGATGCGGTTTCTGCTGTTGGTGCTGCGTCCCATGATGAAATAGGCAAAGACCGCGTACTCCCCGGAGGGGGTGCGTCCTGCCACGATGCCTCTCCCGGGATAGGAATTGCCCTTTAAATCTTCGGTGATCGTCACTGCCATCTTACTGTTTTCCTCCCTGTACATATTTTGCTTCAAAATCCGCCCGCTTCAGAGGCCTGTCAAAGTAATAACCCTGGATGTATTTGATCTTCATGGGCTTTAACTTCTCGTACTGCGCCGCATTCTCGATCCCCTCCACGCAGATCTTCGCATGCAGGGTATCCGCCAGCTCCGCCACCATCCGCACAAAGGACTGGGCATAATCATCGCTGTCCAGATCCCGGACGAAGCTCTGATCGATCTTGATGACATCAAAGGGGAGCTCCCGGATATGATTCAGGGAGGAGTACCCCGTTCCGAAATCATCCAGCGCGATGGAGACGCCCACGGACTTGATCTTGTTCAGGATCCCCACCATGCGGTCCATATCGTTGATGGCCAGGGACTCCGTCACCTCCAGCGTCAGGTTCTTGGGGTCGAGACTGCTCTTTCGCAGGGCGCTCATGACGATGTCCACGATATCCGGCTGCAGGAGCTGCACCACGGAGAGGTTCACATTCACCTTCATATCCGGCTGCCCGTTGTCGTTCCATGTCTTGCAGGTCCGGCATGCCTCCTCCAGCACATGGGTCCCGATGGGATTGATGAGTCCCAGATATTCCGCCAGGGGGATAAAATCGGAGGGCGGGATGAACCCGAGCTTGCTGCTGTTCCAGCGCACCAGGGCCTCGGCCCCGGCACATACCGGCTTTTCTCCTTCCACATCGATGACGGGCTGGTAATAGACCTCGAATTCCTCGTAGCCCCGTTCTCCCGCATCCCGCATGTTCCGTTCCATATCCAGACGCTTGCCGGAGCCGTTCTCCTGGTCCTCGCTGTATCTGGACAGCCGGTTCTTTCCCGACTTTTTGGACTCGTACATGGCGATATCGGCCTTTTTGATCACGTCCCGCACGGTGTCTCCGTTGTCCGGGAAGGTGACGGTGCCGATACTGGAGGTGCAGTAATAATCCGCATCCTTTAAGAACCAGGGGCGTTCAAAGACGATCCGGATCTCCTGCAGGATCTCCTCAAAGCGGTAGAACTGATCCGGGGGCACCAGGATGACGAATTCGTCCCCGCCCATACGGTAGCAGGTGTCCTCTATGCCCTTGATGGAGCGCATGGCGGAGGAGATGCTCTTTAGCAGCACATCCCCGTACTGATGGCCCAGGCCGTCGTTGATATGCTTGAAATCATCCAGATCCAGATAGACCAGTGCACCCTTTTCCCCGGTCTCGGAGGCCTGGTCGATCATCCGGGCCAGATCGCGCTCACAGCACATACGGTTGTAGAGCCCCGTCAGGAAGTCGGTGAAGGCCTGCTGCTCGATCCGCTTCTGATACAGGCGTCTTTCGGTGATATCGTACAGAGAGATCAGCATCACCCGGGAGCCGTCCACCCATTCCAGTTCCTTGTAGAGCACGTCAAACCATTTCTGCTGCTCGCTGTAATAGATCTCAAAGGATCCGCTGTCCGGCTTGGAAAAGTCCCCGGTCTCCACCAGCTGACGCAGTTTTCCGCTCTTCCACTCCTCCCGGAAGGTATTCCGGAGCATGCGGTTCACAAAGATGGGCTCGCCGTCCCGGATCCGGCGCAGATAGACGCTGCAGCCGATATTGTCCAGGATATCCTCCAAAGCCCGAACGGATGCGGCGAAGGAATTTTTGTTGATCCGATCCACCAGGGCGCTCTGCAAAACCTTTGCGGCATCCGCGGCGAATTTCACCTCGGTCCCGGTCCAGCTGCGGCCCCGGTCCCGCTGCACCATGCTGGCGACCATGCGGCCCTCTCCGTCCGACTTCCCCGCCAGGAGCGGAAAGATCATCAGCGCCAGGATCCCCTGATCGGAGATGGGCTTATACTCTTCCTGATACAGGCTTTCGGTGGACAGCACCAGAGGGCCCTCCGTATCCAGGAAGGGCTTTATGGGCACGTTCTTTTTTTCATCAAAGACGGAGAGCACGCCTGTGGAAAGGCGCTCCACGATGACATCCATCATCCCCTCCGCCCCCAGGCGAAAGACCTGAACCTTGTCCACCTGCAGGTAGTCTCCCACGATCTCCGCCCACTGGCTCAGCACCGCCTCCGTGGTCTGGTCGCTGTCTAATAGCTGCAGCACGGCCTTGGTGGCCTCCAGGGTGCGGATGGCCTTGCTCTCCTCCTCCCGGGCATTCACGCTGCGCAGCTCCAGCTCCCGCAAATCCTCCCGGAAGGAAGAATCGCGGCAGATGGCGCCGGATATGCTCCGGAGCAGATCCAGAAGATTTAAGAACCGCTGCTCGGAAAAGGTCTCGGGACAGGCCAGGATCCAGTACATCAGCGGGCTTCCGGCGATCTTGATGCTCATGACGCCGATGCGGTAGCACTCTCCGGTCCCGTTTTCCAGGGTCTCCACGGTGAGATCCTCAATGGAATCCTCTCCCACCCGGTCTAAGAGCATGCTGAAAAAAGGAGCGTGCATCAGCTCCTCCATCAGTTTTTGGGTCTCCTCGTCCCCGCTGACCGTGGTCAGGGGGGCAGAGTCCCGCCCCAGCGCGCAGGCCCCGATCCCCGTGAGGTCGTAGAGATGGTCCTGCAGTGATTGAATGTCAAAATCCATGGCATCTGTCATGATGATCTGTCTCCGGATCCGCCGGACTCCGGTTTTCCTTTATTAATGTAATCAAATTATTTTATCATATTTTCCACTCCGGGAAAAGTCACGGCTCCAGATAATTTAGGAAGACCTGCACCGCCTCTTTGTGCTTCGCCCCCGCCACGGCGCCGCCCAGGATATGGGCATCTTTGTCCGTGCAGACGTAATCCGTGTGAAGGAGCTGTGCGTCATCCAGACACAGCGCAACGGGGAGAGGATCCCGCATTTCCTCCGGCCGGAAGGGATCCGGATACACGGGCACCTTCCCGGAATACCCCTCCAGGCCCTCGTCATCATTGGTCATCAGAGCCCGGTCCACGTAGAAGATCCTGCCCTCATATCCGGAAAGCTCATCCTCCGTGAGATAATCGCCAAGGGGGATCAGAATCCCCTGGTAAGCATATTTGGTAAACATCTCCTCCCCGGCGATGAGATAGTCCATTTCCTGGGCATAAAGCAGCGTCATCAGCTTTTCGTTGCTCACGATGCTCATCTCGCTGGCTCCGTCCGCCCGGATGTACAGGGAGGTATCAAAATAGACGCGGTATTTGCCCGGGTCCATCTGCAGCACCTCCAGGAACTGATCCGCCCGCTGCTCCGCCTCCTCCGTCACCTCCGTGAAGTTCAGAAAGACGCAGTAAAAGGCCGTGTCCCTTCGGTTCATGGCCGTGCGCACCAGGCCCACGATAACGCAGATCGCCACGATGCCCCCCAGCACATACCATTTATAATATTCCCAGAAGTATTCGAGTTTCTTCTTCAGAGGGGCGCTTTTGATCTGCTCCCGCTCCTCTTTGAATTCATCCATGACCGGCATGAAAAAAGACTCCTTTCGACTTGAAAACAAACTTCAATCTGAGCTATTATAATACAAATACCAATTTGGGACAAATCGTTTCCGAAAGAGGATCCGGTCCCGCACCCGCGGAGGAAAAAAGATGGACGGATATGTCGAATGCCTGGTAAAGGCAAAGCCCAACACACTGGCAAAGGTCGGGAAGGCAGCCCTGATCGTACTGGCGGTCATCATGGCACTCCTTCTTTTCATGACCATGTCCTGGTTTTTTATGATCCTGGCCATTGCAGCAGGGGCAGGGGCCTATTTTGTGGGCATGTATACGGAAGTGGAGTATGAGTACCTGTACCTGGACAAGGAGATCACGGTGGACAAGGTCTACAACCAGTCCCGCCGCAAAAGAGCCGGTGTCTACAGCCTGGACAAGGTGGAGATCTTTGCTCCCATCAAGTCCTATCACCTGGACAACTTCGGAAAGCGGGAGGGGAAGGTGACGGACTACAGCATCGGCTACGAAGACCAGCCCGACCTTCGCTATGTGATGTACTACGAGGGGGGAGAAAAGTTCCTCTTCAGCCCCAGCCCGGAGATGGTCAAAGCGATGAAAAGCCAGTCTCCGCGCAAGGTTTTCAGCGACTGAAAAACATCTTGACACCGGGCGGGGAATCTGATAATTTTATCCGAAATAATCGTATCCCCAAACACCCACAATCAAAAAAGGAGGCAAGCATGGCACAGATTATCGGAGAGGGAATCACCTTTGATGATGTCCTTTTGGTTCCCGCATACTCTCAGGTCATCCCGAACCAAGTCGATGTCACCACGCATCTGACCAAGAAGATCGTCCTGAACATCCCTCTGATGAGCGCAGGCATGGACACGGTCACCGAGCACCGGATGGCGATCGCGATGGCCAGACAGGGCGGCATCGGCATCATCCACAAGAACATGTCCATCGAGGCGCAGGCCGATGAAGTCGACAAGGTCAAGCGTTCCGAGAACGGCGTGATCTCCGATCCCTTCTCTCTCACCGCAGAGCACACGCTGCGCGACGCAGATGAGCTCATGGGCAAATACCGCATCTCCGGTGTCCCCATCGTCGAAGGCAAAAAGCTGGTAGGTATCATCACCAACCGCGATCTGAAATTCGAAACCGATTTTTCCAAGAAGATCAAAGAATCCATGACCAGCGAGAACCTGGTCACCGCAAAGGAAGGCATCACCCTGGAGGAGGCCAAGAAGATCCTGGCCGCGGCCCGGAAGGAAAAGCTCCCCATCGTGGATGACGATTTCAATCTGAAAGGCCTTATCACCATCAAGGACATTGAGAAGGCCATCAAATATCCCCTGGCTGCAAAGGACGAGCAGGGACGGCTCCTGTGCGGCGCCGGCGTCGGCATCACCGCCAACTGCCTGGACCGCGTGGCGGCACTGGTGGAGGCAAAGGTGGACGTTATCGTCCTGGATTCCGCACACGGCCACTCCGAGAACGTGCTGAACTGTGTCCGGATGATCAAGAAGGCATACCCGGATCTGCAGGTCATCGCCGGCAATGTGGCCACCTCCGAAGGCACCCGGGCCCTGATCGAAGCAGGCGCGGATGCGGTGAAGGTGGGCATCGGCCCCGGTTCCATCTGCACCACCCGCGTGGTGGCCGGCATCGGTGTCCCCCAGATCTCCGCAGTCATGGACTGCTACAGCGCAGCCAAGGAGTACGGGATCCCCATCATCGCCGACGGCGGGATCAAGTATTCCGGAGATGTCACCAAGGCTCTGGCCGCAGGCGGAAGCGTCTGCATGATGGGCTCCATGTTTGCCGGATGCGAGGAGAGCCCCGGCGACTACGAGCTCTACCAGGGCAGAAAATACAAGGTCTACCGTGGCATGGGCTCCATCTCCGCCATGGAGAACGGGAGCAAGGACCGGTATTTCCAGGAGAACGCAAAGAAGCTGGTACCGGAAGGCGTGGAAGGACGCGTGGCCTACAAGGGCCTGGTGGAGGATACCATCTTCCAGCTGCTGGGCGGTCTGCGTTCCGGCATGGGCTACTGCGGTGCACACAATATCCCGGAGCTGACGGAGAACGGACGCTTCGTGAAGATCACCGCCGCCTCCCTGAAGGAGAGCCATCCCCACGATATCCAGATCACCAAGGAAGCTCCGAACTACAGTGCGGAAGGGCACTGAGGGAGGGAGCTTTCGCTAAGAGCGCAAAAAGCCGCCCGTCCCGGGCGGCTTTTTTTCACCATGACGGTAGGGGACGGTTCCTGGGTGTCGGGGACGGTTCCTGGGGATCAGGAACCGTCCCCCACTGTCACAGGATCGGTGCAAGGTGAAAATATGAGATTGTATCACACCAGCAATGTGGAGATCCGGGTGCCGGACCTCAAACGCGGGCGGAAAAATGCGGATTTCGGGCAGGGGTTCTACCTGACACCGGATGAAGAATTTGCACGCCGATGGGCCGCGGCGGATGCCATCTTAAATACCTATGAGCTGGAGGAGGCCGGTCTGTCCATCCACCGCTTTAGCCGGGATGAGAAGTGGTACTCCTATATCTTCGGCAACCGCCGGACGCAGGACCCTCTCCGAGCCGATGTGGTGGCGGGGCCCATTGCAAACGATACCATCTTTGAGACCTTCGGCATCATCAGCAGCGGGTTTTTACAGCCCTCCGAGGCGCTCCGGCTTTTGATGATCGGGCCGGAATATACCCAGGTCGTGATCAAAACCCCGAAGGCAGCGGAAAACCTGCGCTGGATCTCAGCCGAACAGATTGGAAAACAGGATTCCTCCCTTTATCAGGCGGAGCGGGAAGCATACATCGCCGCCTTTGCCCAGGTTATGCAGGAGATTGCGGGGGAATAGCCCCTCACTCCACGGTAACGCTCTTTGCCAGGTTCCGGGGCTTGTCCACATCCAGCCCCTTGGAGATGCTGACATAATATCCCAGAAGCTGCAGCGGCAGCACTGCCAGGATCCCCGCGAAATGCGGATCCACCCGGGGGATCGTGATCACATAATCCAGATTCGCCGCCTCTTTTTCATCCTCTTCGAAACAGATCCCCACCAGATAGGCCCCTCTGGCCTTACATTCCACCATGTTGCTCATGGTCTTTTCCTGCAGGGCCTTCTGGGTCAGGACACCGATGACCAGCGTCCGGTCCTCGATGAGACTGATGGTGCCGTGTTTTAACTCTCCGGCGGCATAGGCTTCGCTGTGCACATAGCTGATCTCTTTGAGTTTCAGACTCCCCTCCAGGCTGATGGCATAGTCCGCGCCACGGCCGATAAAGAAGGCATCCGTCATATTCGAATAGGCGGAGGCGATGCGCTGGATCCGCTCCTTGCGGACCAGGACCTTTTCCACCTTATCCGGCAGGGTCTTGAGCGCTTCGATGGCGTCGGCATACTGAAGGCGGGAGATCTGCCCCCGCACCTCCGCCAGCTTCACGGAGAGGGCATAGACCATCACCAGCTGCGCTGTAAAGGCTTTCGTGGTCGCCACGGCGATCTCCGGGCCCGCCTTGGTATACAGGACCCCGTCCGCCTCCCGGGCGATCCCGGAGCCCACCACATTCACGATGCCCAGGGTCCGGGCTCCCATCTTTTTGGCGATGCGAAGGGCCTCCAGGGTATCCGCCGTCTCCCCGGACTGAGAGATGGCGATGACCAGGGCATGGTCGGACAGCAGGATCCTACGGTACCGAAATTCCGAAGCCAGCTCCACGCGCACCGGGATCCGGGTCAGATCCTCCAGCACATACTGGGCCGTCACCCCCACGTGCCAGGCCGATCCGCAGGCCACGATGCAAACGGAGTCGATCTCTTTCATCACCTCCTCCGTCAGGCCTCCGGCGGTGAGATCGATCTCCCCATCCTTCAGCACACTGAGGAAGGTATTTCGCACGGCATCGGGCTGTTCCATGATCTCCTTCATCATGAAGTGCTCATATCCGCCCTTTTCCGCAGCCTTTGCATCCCAGGTGATCTCCTTTGCGCTCAGGCCCACTTCATCGCCGTTTAAGTCAAAGAAATGGACCTCCCCGGGCAGGACCCGGGCGGACATCAGATTCTCGATATAATACACCCTGCGGGTGTGATTTAAGATGGCGGGGACATCGGAGGCGATGAAGGTTTCCCCTTCGGAGACGCCGATGATCATGGGGCTGTCCTTCCGGGCCGCGTAGATCTCCCCGGGATGATCCCGGAACATCAGGACCAGGGCATAGCTTCCCCGCACCCGGACCATCATGCGGTTGATGGCATCGATGGGGCCGATCTTGTATTTTTTATAATAATAATCCACCAGCTTCACGGCCACTTCCGTATCCGTCTGGCTGTATAGCTCATATCCGTGACGGCGCAGCTTTGCCCGCAGCTCCTCATGGTTTTCGATGATCCCGTTGTGAACACCGATCACGTCGCAGTCGGAGTAATCCTCCACCCCCTGCTGAAAAGCGCCGCTTAAATGCGGGTGGGCGTTTTGCTCCGTGGGCTCCCCGTGGGTGGCCCATCTGGTATGCCCGATGCCGCAAAGTCCGGGGACCGTGGTCCCCGCCTTCGTCTTATCGATCAGGTTCTGCAGCTTTCCGGTGGCTTTTACCACACGGGTGGTACCGTCCTCTCCGAGAACCGCCAGTCCGGCCGAATCATACCCCCGGTATTCCAGCCTGCCCAGTCCCCCCAGCAGGATCTCCGCCGCCTGTCTGGTACCTGTATATCCCACAATTCCGCACATGTACATTCCTCCTGTCACAAAAAGGCGCTCCAACCCATGGGGTCAAAGCGCCTTTGCTTTTCCTCTGACGATTATATGAAACAGGTACGGCATTTGTCAATCGCCGCGGCCTTCGGACCGTGATCGCATGTAGGCCAGGCACTCCGATGCGGACACCGGTCTGGAATAATAGTATCCCTGGAAGCTGCTGACGCCGTATCCTTTCAGGATCTCCACCATCCCCGCCGTCTCCACGCCCTCCACGCATACCTGGGCGCCGAAGGTTCCGGCCAGCCCCGTGAAATGCCCGATGAGGGCCCGCTCCATCTCGTCCTCTTCGATCTTCATGACAAAGCTGCGGTCGATCTTGATGGTGTCAAAGGGGAGCATCTTCACCAGCCCCACTGCGGAAAAGTCGGTGCCGAAATCATCCAGCGCAAACCGGATCCCCAGGGCATGGAGCACCATGATGGTGTTTTTGAGAAGCTCCACATCCAGAAGTCTGCAGCGCTCCGTCACCTCCAGGCACAGGTTTTCCGGCGGGTATCCGGTCTCAGCCAAAACTTCCTTCACCATGTCGATGAAGTCTCTCTTTTCCAGCTGCGCGTAGGACAGGTTCACGTTCAGGACAAAGTCGGGATTTTCTTCCACAAACTGCTTTCCCTCCAGGATCGCGGTCCTCAGGATCCATCTCCCCAGCTCGGGAAAGAGCCTGTCCCGCTCCAGGATCGGGATGAACAGATCCGGCGGAACCATGCCGTAGGTCTCGTTCTTCCAGCGGATCAGCGCCTCAGCGCCCTTCACCCGCTCCGTCCGCGCGTCCACCACCGGCTGATAGAGGAGGAAAAAGTCCGCGCAGCCCTTGGGAATGGAATTCCGGATGACCTGGAGCTTTTCAAGCCTTTGCCTGTTCTCATCGGAGAGCTTATTGAAAAAGATCACCATCTCTCCCTGTCTGAGGGCCTTGGACTCCCCATAGGCGAAATTCAGGCAGGAATAGACCGTCTGGCTGTCCACATCAAAGCTGTCCAGGCGCATGGCCCCGGCGTTGATCATAAGGGTCAGTGTCTTTCCGTCCACTTCGATCCCGGACCCATAATAGCTCCTGGCCTCATTGTAGTGCCATCTGACCTTGTCCACATCCATGTCCCGGCAGATCACGGCAAATTTCGTGCCGTCCATCCGGTAGACATTGCCCTTATTGCCGATATCATTGAGCAGATACCGCGCAAACCGCTGCAGGACCAGGTTCCCGAACTCATATCCGAAGACTTCGTTGATCTCCGTAAAGCCGCCGATCCCCACCATGACCACCACCGCCGGTCGGTTCCGGGCGATGCGCTCCTTCAGATCATCGAAAAAGCCGTATTGGTTCCGCAGCCCCGTCAGTGGATCGATATGTCCCTGAATCCCGTGGTTGCGGATGGCTCCCGCGAAATAATCCGGATTTCCGTTCTCATCCCGGATGACCACGCCCCTGCAGGTACAGACCACATACTGTCCGTCGGGTTTGCAGGCCCGGTACTGCATATCATGCCCGTCATCCTGACCGGAAAAGATATCCTCGATGCTCTTCCAGTAGGCAGCCCGGTCCTCCGGATGGATGTGCTGCTCCCAGATCACACCGGCATCCTTCATATACTCCGACGGCAGGCCGAAATACTCCACGGCATTCTGGGACCACCTGGAGTAGTCATACTTCATATCGCAAAGATAGACATAGGTCCCCTCTGCCACCACTTGAAAGGCTTCAAAGAGGGCATCCAGCCGCTTTTTTGCATTTTCCGGGATACTGATTTCCGTCATCCGCCACCGCCTTTTCGTTCGGAGACTTCCCTGCATATCCCATTGTACCACAGAACTGTCTCTTTTGGGGGAAAAGAGTTGACATCTCGGGAAAAGCTCTGTATCATGACAATTCCGGGGCATTGCTCCCGGAAAACTTCATATGGAACCCATATCACCAGCCTTGCATCCCCCGGAGGGCAGCGGTGCCCGAGCAAAGAAGCAGAGGATGCTGTGAGTCGAAGTCACCATCAACCGGCATTAACACAAAGGAGGCAAACGTATGGATTATCCAGTTTTGGACACTGTCGCAACCGGCGAGCGGATCCGGGCACTGCGCAGGGCCAGAGGGCTCACCGTGGCACAGGTGGCCGAGTTCATGGGCTTTAGCTCGGAACAGGCGATCTACAAGTGGCAGAGAGGCGATTGCTTCCCCACGGTGGACAACCTCTACGCCTTAAGCAGGCTCCTGGGGGTGCCCATGGACGACATCGTGGTAGGGACTGATCATGAGAGGGACGAGAGTCCCTCTCTTCCGTTATATGGACTTTTTACAACAAGCCTCTACTTTCCGATCACGTCAAAGCAGCCTTTTGTAGATGTCCAGCATACTCTCCATCTGGTACTTCAGGAGCCAGGCGGCATGACCGTACTCGACAGTCCCCTTAATGGTCTTAAGGAGCATCCCGTAGTACTTTTCCGTTTCCTCGATGTAGGCGTAGATCTTTTCTCTGCTAAAGCCCCAGGACATGGTCGTTAAATTGTTGCATCTGTCGATGCACTTTATCAGCGAGGCCTTCGGATTTTCGCAGATTGCCTCGTAGTAGGCCTTCCTGTCTTCCTCTGTGCCTTTCCCACCCAGATGGGTCAAAAGACCCACGATCTCCTTTGCTTCATCTGATACAGGCAGTTCCTCAAGGGTCTTTCCGCAGTCTTCCACCACATCGTGAAGCAAGCACGCGGACAGGACTGCGTCGTCTGTTATCCCCATGGAGACCGCGTGGCAGGCAAGGTTTAAGGGATGATAGATGTAGGGGATGTCGGATTTTTTGCGTTTCTGCCCCTCGTGGGCCTCCACCGCATAGTCCACCGCCCGGAGGGTGTCCGGCAGTCTGTAGTTCCTGGCTGTGGTCTTTAAGAAGGTCTTCATATGCTCCCAGTCGTAGATGGCCTGTCTGGTCTTAAAAAGCCCGCTCTTTTCTTCCACAAGCGCAGAAACCGACACGTCGAGCGCCCCCGCCAGGGCGATCAGCCTGTCGGTGTCGGGCTTATATTCGTCCCTCTCCCAGGCGGAGACCGCCTGGAAGGAGACCCCCAGTTTTTCGGAGAGCTGCTCCTGGGTCAGCTTTCTCTCTTCCCGAAGGCGCCTTAGGTTTGTTCCGATGCTCATCCTTTGTTTCTCCTTTCGGCGGTAAGCTCAGCCGCCTCTTCTTCCGTGATCTCGCAGATCTCGTCTAGGATGTCCGTACACCCGGATGCATAGGGCGAGTCCGCGGGCTCAAAAGGGTCGATCCCCAGAAGATACCCCAGGATCACATACCTTTTGTCCCTCTCCCAGGCTCCGTTCAGGAAGAGGAAGTACTCCGTTCCCTCGTCCCCTGCATCCTCTCTTCCCAGGATCCGTCCCCGGATCAGATAGTAGGTTGTCTGTTTCATGCCTTATCCCCCCCTTCGCTTCCCATCTTACCATACAGGGCATCGCTTTCCAGCAAGAGGGGATAGATTTTTAGGGGAGTGGTTCAAGTCCTGCTTGAGTTTTTTGCGGTCTAATCCCTTTTAGGAGATCCGAATGATCTGCTCATAGATCAGGATCTCTTTGTCCGATACATTCCGGTTGTCGTGGTAATGGCCGAAGAACCACTTTTTGTAGGTGACATGGGTCTTTACGTATTCAAGGAAATCCGTCACGGCATCCGGCTGAAAGAGGGATCCCCCCAGGAGCGTCTGGGTGCTGGTGGCGCAGCAGTGGGTTATGACAAAGTCTGCTTCGTTCCCGTTTGCCTGGAGATTCCGGTATGCCTCTTCCATCTCCTCTTCCGTGGCCAGCTCCCGCTCCCACCAGGAGAGGTGATCGATCCGGTAACAGATGTGTTCCTTGTCCAGATCGTGTTTTTTCTTTTTGAAATCCGGATCCTCCGGACTTAAGATCCCGCCGTCGATGTCATGGCTCCTTGCTCCGCCGAAGGCAAAGATCTTCTTTCCGTCTATTTCGAACACCTGCCCCCGCATCAGATGAAGGACATGGGGCCTTATTTCGTGCACCAGACCGCCGTGCCACTCCTTTACCGGGTATCCGTACAGCCTGTCAAAGTTTTCGTGGTTCCCGTCCACAAAGAGCAGGGTATAGGGGCGGCTCTCAAACCAGTCCAGCCAATATTTTTCGTTTTTGCTCTCCCAGCCGATGTCCCAGATCCCGCCGAAGTCCCCGCAGATGATGAGAAAGTCATCTTTGGTCATCTGGCGCTGCTCCGGGAAGTTTTCCGTATTGAAACGGTAGCGGAACTCGGCATGGGTATCCCCCGTTACATAGATCATTTCCTGCTCCTTTCTTGCCGGTTTCTTTCATTGTAAAGCATCTATGCGGACTTTTCCATAAACGCATGGTTTAGACCGGGCAGCGTATAGGCGCTCTTTTCCCATTTCCACAGAAACCGTTGGTTTCATCCCATTCACAAGGCGTCCGAAACCTGTTGCCCGAAAAAAGAACACAAAAAGAGCCGAAACCCGCTAAAATGCAAAATTTCGGCTCTTTCATTCATCTTGACCGCCGCCCTTCATCCCGGTTCGCAGGATACATCTCCATCGGTATATACATGCCAGGTATGTACCTTTTTGGTATGTATATGCCTCTGCGGGCCTGTCTCTGTCAGAACAGATCCCGGACCTCGTCGCAGATCCCGAAGGCCACCGCTTCCTGTGCATTCATGTAGTTGTCAAAGGCTGTCGCCTTGTCAATCGCTTTCACACTCTTCCCGGTGTGCTTTGCCAGGATCCCGTTCAGGATCTTCTTCGTCTCTCCGATGGACTCTGCGGTCTTCTGAATGGAAGTCGCGGGTACCCCGATGCCTCCGGCGATCAAAGGCTCATGGATCATGACCTTGCTGTGGGCATCATTGTCTGTGGAAAATGTCCTGCTGATCCATTGCGGCGGCGGGGCTTGAACCGCCGATCACGGAGCCTTAAGTCCGCTGTCTTAGGTCTCCCGACTACGTGCTCAATGCCGATGAAGGAATCGAACCCTCATGCCACGGATCAGAACCGTGTGCCTTACCGTTAGGCGAATCGGCTTAAAAGTGGGCCGGACTGGTATCGAGCCAGCCTCTGCAGGGCTTCGACCTGCCGCTAATCCATCTCAGCTACCGGTCCGTAAATGCCCTCGGCGGGGCGCATACCGTCCGGGGGACGGTAGTCTTGCGCCGACCGAAGCGGAGCGGAGACTGAACCCACAAACTTCGGATTAAGAGTCCGCTGCTCTGCCTGATTGAGCTACGAAGGCATACAGATCCTGTGAGAGTCGAACTCACACCTGCAGTTTTGGAGACTGCCATGCTGCCATTGCACCAAGGATCTTTTTTCGTGCGCCCCACGGGTGTCGATCCCGCCTAAGCCGGGTTAAAAGCCCGGTGCATAACCGCTCTGCCAAGGACGCAGATCACCTGTACGGGACTTGAACCCGTATCTCCTGGCTGAGAACCAGGTATCCTGACCGTTAGACGAACAGGCGATGCATATCTGTATGAAAGTCACCCGTGCGGGAATCGAACCCGACATTTCCGGATTGAAAGTCCGGTGTCTTTGCCGCTAGACGAACGGGCGATATCTGCGGTGCCCGGAATCGAACCGGAATCTCAGGGGGTGGGGCCCTGTATGCTTTTCTCTTTACACCAAACCGCCGGGCAGCCCTCAGCCGGCCGCCAGAAGATCATTGATCGACACGCCAAGGAGCACCGAGAGGGCAAGGAGCCTGTCTGTGCTGGGAAGGACATCCCCTCTCATATATCTGTACACGGATGCGGTATCGGTTCCGAGATACCCCGCGATATCCCTGACAGAGTAAGAACTCCCTCTGATCAGATCTCTTATCACATTTCCGGTGGCCGCCACATCGATCACCGGCATACTCATCATGTTCATCGTTTTTCCCTTTCGTAAGAATAAAAAAATCCGCCTGCCCATTGTGAGCAAGCGGATCCGTCTATCCTGGTGTTTCCGGCGCCTTACGCCCCGGGGCCGGTTTTCAGCTCACAATTTAAGCGTATGAAAACAAGGCATTCCTGCCGCTTGCAGAACTGCTCCTTTTCCCACTCCTTAAATTGTTTGCTGTTACGAAGGTACATTTGGTTTGCTCTCCTTTTTGCCGCCCTTTTGCGGCTCCTTTCATTTCTATCGGCATCTTAGCATGAGCTGATTACCTCTTGCAAGTGGCAACGGATGCCACTATACGACCTGTGGCTTTTCGAAATGCATTTTACATCATCTGCAAAAAGGATGTGCATAAAAATGCACATCCCCCGGAGTAGAATTCCATTCAGAAACCGATAAACCGTCCGTATGAAACTGACAAACGCTCAAAAGAGTTACGCATTATCTTAAAAGTCCCATTGAGTAGAACAAGTTCCGGGATCCTTAAGGCTCATCCCCTCTTTCCCGGCCTTTGCCATGATCTTCCGCACCCGCTGCCCAGATGCTTTTCAAAGAGCCATATCCACCCACTAAAGAGATTGACACATTGCTAAAATATAGATACACTATAATCAAAAATATAGTGTATCTATATTTGCGAAGGAGGTCATCTATGGGAGCAATCTATACAGAAGCACAGAAAAAAGCAACGAAAAGATATGTCAATTCCACTGATCAGATCAGGGTTCGAACAGATAAGGGAAATCTTGATTTTATCAAAGAACATGCTACGACTATGGGTGAAACCATGGGAGAATTCGTTAACAGGGCAATCATGGAAGCGATCTATCGTGATAGGGGAGAAATCCTTATCGAGACGGTGTACAGCGATGAGTATGACATTTCAGGACGACTTCTTTTATCCGATGATGATCACTACGAAATTGATTATATTGTAGGTGGTGTCCGAAAGATTAAGAAATTGGATGAGCAGAAATCTGTACCAAGCAGTTTTGTGTCTGACTATGCGTGGATGTCTCTCGAGAACGAATATGAGAATGAACTGTTAGGCGGTGAATGAAATGGCAATGTTTACTCTGATGCGAAAAAATGAAGAAGTGATGATACTTCAGATAGGCGAAGACGGAAATATCGTTAAGCTTGGAAAAAAAGAGAACACAGCACTTGTACCATTGCAGAACAGGACCAGTCCCAGGGGACTTATTGAGTGGTGGCGTGACAGAGCCATTCCGATAAAACAGGGAAA
>JAFYFY010000014.1 GCA_017543485.1 Lachnospiraceae bacterium
CTCACCGATGGTCCCCGCCGTAGTGCCCACAAACATGGACAGGATGTCCGGAGACCCGCCGGCCTTTACCACCGCCAGAGGGGTGGCCCCGGTATAGGCATCCGTCTGCCAGTTGGTCATGGCCACGGGAAAAGAGATCACCAGGAAGGCTCTCCCCCCCAGGGCAGGGTTCAGGAAATTCTGTCCCAGACCGCCGAAGAGGCATTTGACCACCATGATGGCAAAGATGCTTCCGAGAGCTGCCATCCAAAGCGGCATGGAGACAGGAAGGTTCAGTCCCAGCAAAAGCCCCGTCACCACAGCGGTGAGGTCTCCCACCGTCATCTTCTTTTTCCGGATCCGGTCAAAGAGAAGCTCCGACAGCACGCAGGAGACGATGCAGGTGAGCACCACCAGCGCTGCCCGGGGGCCGAAATTGTACACACCGAATCCGAAGGCCGGCAGCAGGGCGATGATCACGCAGGCCATGATCTTTCGCGTGCTCCAGGAGTCCCGGATATGCGGATTCGATGAAACATGGTATTTTTCCGCCATTTTTCTATCCCTTCCTACTTCTTTTTCTTCGCAAGCTGCATCTTGCGCATGGTCTTGATGCTCTGGGTGAGCGGCCGCTTGGCCGGGCACACATAGCTGCAGCATCCGCACTCACAGCACTCCATCCCGCCGTTTTCCAGGAACACCTCATCCTGGAAATGCTCCGCCGCATCCGCCAGCAGATAGGGCTGCACCCGTCCCGGACACACCGAAGAGCATCTCCCGCACCGGATGCAGGGACCGGGCTCCGACGCCGCCACCGCGTCCTTGGTAAAGGCCAGCAGCGCAGTGGAGGTCTTGGTGGTGGGCACATCCAGCCCGTACATGGCAAAGCCCATCATGGGGCCGCCGCAGATGATCTTCTCCGGCTCCGACGTAAATCCGCCGTCCGCCTCCAGAAGCTCCGCATAGCTCATGCCGATGGGGATCTTAAAGTTCCGGGGATCCGCCACCGCATCCCCCGTCACGGTGACGATGCGCTCAATGAGGGGCCGGCCCTGGGTCACGGCATAGTACACCGCCACGATGGTATCTACGTTGTTCACGATGCACCCCGCATCCGCGGGAAGCATGGTGGAATTCACCTTCCGTCCCGTGGTGGCGAAGATCAGCTGCCGCTCCGCCCCCTGGGGGTATTTTGTCCGAAGGACCTTCACGCTGATCCGGGTATCCCCTCTGGTGAGATCCCGGAGGATCTGCGCGCAGTCCTCTTTATTGTCCTCCACGGCCAGGATCCCGTGGGCTCCGGGAAAGAGGCTCACCAGGATCCGCAGACCCGTCACCAGCTTCTCCGGCTCCTCCATCATCCTGCGGTAGTCACTGGTGAGATAGGGTTCGCACTCGGAACAGTTGGCGATGACAAAGTCGATCTTTTCCGGCTCCTTGGGAGAGAGCTTCACCCGGGTGGGGAATCCGGCGCCGCCCATGCCCACGATGCCCGCCGCGGCGATCTTTTCCAGGATCTGCTCCTTCGGTGCATGCTCCCAGTCCTCGATCCCCTCCATAAGCACCTTTTCATAGAGCCCGTCGTTTTCCACCACGATGCTCATCACCATATCCCCGGTGACCACCCGCCTGGGCTCGATGGTCTTCACCGTGCCGGATACGGAGGCGTGTACGGGCGCGGAGACAAAACCGCCTGCCTCGGCGATCATCTGTCCCACCAGGACGCGGTCTCCCTTTGCCACCAGTGCCTTGGCCGGAGCTCCGATATGCTGGGAAAGGGGATAGACCAGCTCCTTTCCCGCCTGTAAGGTCAAAATGGGTTTGTCCTTCGAAAGTTCTTTTCCTTCTTTGGGGTGGATCCCCCCGGAAAATGTGTATTTCGTCATACTGCCTCCTGACATGGATATCGTAAGACACAACATTCATTCTACCCCAAATGGCAGAAAAATTCTACCGAAAAGGGGCAAATGTCAGGCGAATGTGGTATACTGAAAAAGGCTTGAAAAGTGCGTTTTACGCGAACCGAAGCGGAGGACTCCATGAGAATCGAACAGGAAACACTGGAACCATTTGAAGTAAGCTACCCGGTAGAACTCCTTGCGGATCCGGAAAAGCTCCTCTTTCTCGACATCGAAACCACCGGCTTTACCGCCCGTTCATCCTACCTCTACCTCATCGGATGCGCCTATTTCAGCGGCGGTCATTGGCGGACCATCCAATGGTTTGCTGAAACCTACGAACAGGAAAAAGACATTCTGGAGGCCTTCTTTGCCTTCCGGAAGGACTATACCCATCTGGTCCATTTCAACGGCAATCAGTTCGATCTCACCTTCATCAGACAGAAGTGCCAGGACCTGCATCTGTACTATGATCTGGATCAGATGACGGGGATCGACCTCTATAAGCGCATCTCCCCCTTAAAGCAGTTCTTAAAGCTTCCCAACTGCAAGCAAAAGACCATGGAGACCTTCCTGGGGATCGACCGGAAGGATGCCTTCTCCGGCGGGGAGCTCATCGGGATCTATCACGACTATGTCCAGAACCCTTCAGAGTTTTCCCGGAACTCCCTCCTCCTTCACAATGAGGACGACCTGCGGGGTATGCTCCAGATCCTGCCCATGCTGACCTACTATGACATGATGAACGGCGAGCTCCGGGTCCGGAAGGTCCAGGCCAACTCCTACAAGGACTACAACGGCCTGCCCAAGCAGGAGGTGGTGATGCAGCTGGGGCTTCCCACGGATCTTCCCAGGCCCGTCTCCGTCTTTGCCTGCGGATGCTTTTTCCACGGGGAGGGTCAGGACGGCCAGCTCAAGGTCCCGCTCTTTACCGAGGAAATGAAATACTTCTATGCGAATTTCAAAGAATACTATTACCTCCCGGAGGAGGATGTGGCCCTGCACAAATCCGTGGCCACCTTCGTCGCCCCGGATCACCGCACCCAGGCCACCGCAGCCACCTGCTACACCCGGAAGATGTCCTCCTACCTCCCCCAGTGGGAAGTCCTCTTTGAGCCCATCTTCCGCAGGGAGTACCACAGCCGGGAGCTGTTCTTCGAGCTCACGGACGAGATGAAGCGGGACCGGAACGCCTTTACCGCCTATGCAAAGCATGTGCTGGGGGTGCTGGCATCCAATTACTGACAGACTTGCGACCTTCTTATTTGCATCTGAGACCGTAGCTTTGCAGGATCCCGATAAATTCCGGAGACTCTCCGAAACCCCTGGCGATGACGGTCTTTCGGTCCATCTCTCCACTGTCCAGGAAACCGGTCCAGAAGGCGACGCCCTCCGGATCCTGCGCAGGATCGCGGTTTAAAAGGGAACGGTACAGCGTATTCACGAATGCCTCGTTGGAGGTATTCTTCTTCAGGTACTCATCGGAAAAGAAGA
Source organism: Lachnospiraceae bacterium (assembly GCA_017543485.1). Lineage (GTDB taxonomy): Bacteria > Bacillota > Clostridia > Lachnospirales > Lachnospiraceae > AC2028. The sequence continues at coordinate 3,372 of JAFYFY010000014.1, forward strand.
ATCCGTCGATGGCTGCCTGCGCCGCACTGACGTTATGCCCTGCGATCATCTGCATCCAGAACTGTTTTCCGCTCTCTTCCGAGGGTCTGCCCAGGATCAGGTTATAAAGGCGGTCCACATAGTCCGAAAGCTTCTGCAGATCCACGTACAGGTTCGCATCCCCGGGCTGATCATCTCCGGGCTGGAGCTTCACCTCACCCTGCCGGATGCCGTAGGATTCGCAGATCCCCGCAAACTCCTGCGAATTTGCGAATCCGGACAGGACCCATTTTCTGGAGTATCCCTTCTCCAACATGGAGGTCCAGTATGCAAAGCCCTCCGGATCCACTGCTCTCGTGCGGGTCTCTCCGAAGAAGGTTTTGTACAGTCTGTCCAGGAAGATGGCATTGTTCACATTGTTCCGGGTCATCTCCTGTCCCAGAACGAAGGTGACGGCACAGTCGGAGGCATCCAGCTCACCGGCCAGAAGACCGTCCGCCCAATAGGCCATTCCATCCGCCTCCGGTGCCCGGTTCAGGATAAAGGCATACATTCTGCTGACAAAAGCGTAGACCCTTCCCTCTCTGGTCTGATCGAAGGTATCCGTGTACGGATATTCCGCCTCATATTCCTCGGAGCTGTCGTTTAATCCCGGATCCGCGGGAGTGTCCGAAGGGGTGTCCGAAGGGGTATCCGAGGGGGTGTCCGAAGGCGTATCCGAGGGGGTATCGGACGGGGTGTCAGAAGGCGTATCCGAGGGGGTGTCGGACGGGGTGTCCGAAGGGGTATCGGCGGGCGTATCCGAAGGGGTATCCGAAGGGGTATCCGAAGGCGTGTCGGAGGGTGTATCCGAAGGGGTATCCCAGACGCTCTTTAAGTGCAGGCTCGAAGCGGATGTGGGGAGTTTGGCATAGGCATTTCCCGCCGCATCATACAGGCGGTTGGGAAGAGGATTGTCGCTCACATTGGGGAAATTCTTCGGCGTTTTCAGCTCCCGGAGCAGCCTGCATCCCGAAAACATCTCCTGGGTGCCGGTGGTAAACAGGACTTCGTTCTCGGAAGGGTCCACATTGCTGCAGTCAAATCCGGACAGGTCCAGGCTGGTCAGCTTTTCATCATAGATGAACATGGCGTGCAGGTCCGTGACACGACGGGTGTCAAAGGTGTGCAGGTCCAGGGATGTCAGGGACTCGCAGACACCGAACATATAGGCCATTGTTTCCGCTGCCCCGGTGTCAAAGGTATGCAGATCCAGAGCGGTCAGCTTGTGGCAGTGTCCGAACATATCCGAAAAATCCGTATTTTTCGAGGTATCCAGCGTATGAACATCCAGGGATGTCAGGCCGGACATATAATAAAACATGGCAGCCATATTCGTGACATTTCCGGTCCGAAAGCTGCTAAGGTTCAGACCGGTCAGGCTCTCACAGCTGTGAAACATGCCGGACAGATCCGTGGCCGAAGAGGTGTCCAGTTCCTCGATGTGGAGCGTGCGCAGGTTTTCGCATCCGAAGAACAGTTCGCTGAAGGAGGTGCAGGCCGAGGTGTCCAGTCCCCTTAAGTCGCAGCTTTCCAGCGCCGTGCATTCCCGGAACATCTGCGAGATGCCGGATGCGCTGACCCCGTCCTCCACGGAAAAGCTCCGGACCGTGTTCTGCTCCAGAAAGCACGCGGACACATCGATCACCGTGGCATAGCGGGTTCCCCCGATCTCCGCGGAGGCAGGGACCTCCAGCTCGGTGGCGGTTCCCAGGTACCGGTGCAGCAGGATCTCATGTGCCTCATCATCCAGCTGATAATCGTACGCTTCCTGCCAGGTCGTGTCGGCCGCCTGCACGCTGATGGGACACAGCAGCAGCAGAAGGGCCGGAAGCAGCAAAGCCGGAAGCAGCGAAAATCCCTTTTTCCTTGCATTCCTGTACATGATGCTCACTCCTTTCTTTCATGCGATCCAAGATTCGTACCAAATGACATACATAGATATCATATCACCGGATCCCACCTTTTTCCCCCGCCAAAAGGACAGTCCTGAAACAGGCAAAAAATGAGGGACGGCAAAAGCCGTCCCTCCGGAAAGAGATCTCTTTCGTTTTTGCTTACACAGGGTAAGAGCCGTTGGCGGTGTCTGCCTTGCTGACATCCACCTTCTCCTGCTGAGCCTGGCGATACTTGAAGAAGTCGGTAGCGACCTGAGGGAACAGGGCGTAGGACAGCACGTCCTCATCCTGCTGCTTCCACTGCTTCATCTCCTCTTCCAGCTTGTCCATCTCGTTCTCGAGACGGTCTGCGAAACGTCCCGTGAGACGCTCCTCGCCGGGGATGACCTTGTCGATGACTTCCTGGCTCATGGGCTTTACGGTCTGGCCGTACTCGCCGCGCAGGACTGCCTTGGTCTCCTTGGTAGCCATCTTGTATCTCTCGCCCATCAGGACGTTGAACACAGCCTGGGTACCCACGATCTGGGAAGAAGGCGTGACCAGAGGGGGCTCACCCAGATCCTTACGGACTCTCGGGATCTCCTCAAGCACTTCGCGGTATCTGTCTTCCGCGTTCTGCTCCTTCAGCTGGCTCACCATGTTGGACAGCATGCCGCCGGGAACCTGATACAGCAGGGTCTTGATGTTGACACCCAGGGACTTGGTGTTCATCAGGCCGCTCTTTAAGCACTCCTCGCGGTAAGGTGCGAAGTAATCCGCGATCTCTGCCAGCTTGTCCTGATCCAGTCCGGTCTCGTAAGGGGTGCCCTTGAAGGTCTCCACCATCACCTCGGTAGCGGGCTGGCTGGTTCCCAGAGCGAAGGGGCTGATGGCACAGTCGATGACATCGACGCCGGCCTCAACAGCCTTCAGGTAGGTCATGGAAGCCACACCGGAGGTGTAGTGGGTGTGGAGCTGGATGGGCAGCTTGGTATTCTCCTTCATCGCCTTGATCAGCTCGGTAGCGCGGTAGGGAAGCAGAAGGCCTGCCATATCCTTGATGCAGATGGAATCCGCACCCATCTCCTCGATCTGCTTTGCGATGTTTGCCCAGTACTCCAGGGTGTAGGCGTCGCCGATGGTGTAGGACAGCGCCACCTGGGCATGTCCTCTTCCCTCGCGGGCCTTGATCTTGTTGGTGGCATTGACTGCTTCCTGCAGGTTGGGCATGTAGTTCAGGCAGTCAAAGATCCGGATGATGTCGATGCCGTTGGCGATGGACTTTTCCACGAAAGCATCCACCACGTCGTCCGCGTAGGGGCGATAGCCCAAGATGTTCTGTCCGCGGAACAGCATCTGCAGCTTGGTCTTTTTGAACTTGTCACGCAGCTTTCTCAGGCGCTCCCAGGGATCCTCCTTCAGGAAGCGCAGGGATGCATCGAAGGTAGCTCCTCCCCAGCACTCCACGGCGTGATATCCGATCTGGTCCATCTTCTCCGCAATGGGGAGCATGACCTCGGTAGGCATTCTCGTTGCGATCAGGGACTGGTGTGCGTCACGCAGTACGGTCTCCATGATCCCAACCGGTTTCTTTTGCATTTCAGCCATTTTCTTTATCCTTTCTCATTTGCTTCCTGTCATGCAGACAGGAAAAAGATGTCTGATTTTCCGGTCTTCCGAATCAGAAGACACCGAACATTGCCATAAAGGTTCCTGCCGCGACGGCGGTTCCGATGACGCCCGCCACGTTGGGGCCCATGGCATGCATGAGCAGGAAGTTGGTGGGATCCTCCTCCGCACCGACCTTCTGGGAGACTCTCGCTGCCATGGGAACGGCCGAGACGCCTGCGGAGCCGATGAGGGGATTGACCTGACCGTGGGTTGCCTTGCACATGATCTTACCGAAGATGACTCCGGCAAATGTTCCGAACATAAAGGCCACCAGACCCAGGATGACGATCTTGATGGTGTTCCAGTTCAGGAACGCTTCCGCGCTGGTGGTGGCACCGACGCTGGTACCCAGCAGGATGACGACGATGTACATCATGGCATTGGATGCCGTATCGGTCAGCTGCCGGACCACGCCGGACTCCTTGAAGAGGTTGCCCAGCATCAGCAGACCCACCAGGGGAGCCGTGGTGGGAAGCACCAGGCAGACCACGATGGTGATGATGATGGGGAACAGGATCTTCTCCAGCTTGGAGACGGGACGAAGCTGTCCCATCTTGATCTGGCGCTCTTTCTTGGTGGTAAAGAGCTTCATGATGGGCGGCTGGATGATGGGTACCAGGCTCATGTAGGAATAAGCCGCCACGGCGATGGGGCCCAGGAGCGCCGTCTGTCCCAGCTTGCCTGCCAGGAAGATGGAGGTGGGGCCGTCCGCACCGCCGATGATGGAGATGGCTGCCGCGGCTCTGTCGTTAAAGCCCATAGCGATGGCGCCGAAGTAAGCAACGAAGATACCGAACTGTGCGGCCGCACCAAGGAGAAAGCTCTTGGGATTTGCGATGAGGGGACCGAAGTCCGTCTGGGCGCCGACACCCATAAAGATCAGGGACGGCAGGATCGCCAGTTCGTCCAGCTTGTAGAAATAATACAGCAGTCCGCCCTGCCCGTTGGGGGATTCCTCATAGGCCAGGATGATATCCGGATAGATGTTCACCAGCAGCATACCGAATGCGATGGGCACCAGCAGCAGCGGCTCGTATCCGTGGCGGATCGCCAGATACAGGAAAAAGCAGGCAACCAGGATCATGATGTAGTTCCCAACCGTCAGGTTAAAGAACGCTGTCTGATGCACCAGATTGCTCAGCGTTTCAAGGATATAACTCATTACCGATAACCTCCCGCGGTTGTGTTAGTTAAGAGTAGCCAGAAGTGCGCCTGCCTCGATGGCGTCGCCCACAGCGACATCAATGCTGGCCACGGTGCCGTCCTGGGGAGCCACCACAGGGATCTCCATCTTCATGGCCTCGATGATGACCACGGGATCACCCTTCTTCACTGCGGTGCCCACGGGAGCCTCGATCTTGAAGACCTTACCGGCTGCGCCTGCCTCGACGCGGATGCTGCCGGCGCCGGCGGATGCTGCCTTGGGTGCTGCAGCGGGTGCTGCGGGCGCTGCCTTGGGAGCTGCGGGAGCCTTCACGGGAGCCACTGCTGCGCCGTTTCCTGCGCCCTCTTCCACTACCACGTCATATGCGGTTCCATTCACTGTGATCGTATAATTTTTCATGATACTTCCTCCAATTTTTCTTAGCGCTTTGCTTTTTTGATCGAACGAACCACAAATCCGTCCGTAGTGGTGCTTCCTTCATAAGCCGCAATGGCTGCGGCGATGACGGCAATAAGCTCCGAATCGTCAGATGCGGCTTCGGTCACCTCGTTTGCCTCGATCTGTGCCACCGCAGAATCAATGGCCTTCTCGGTCTCCGTGGGGGCCTTCTTCTTCGACAGAAGCTTGGGAATCGTGGTAAAGAGGCTGATGATAAAGGCGATGATGATCAGCATGATGAACACGGTGCCCATACCGATCACGGTGTTGAGTGCAGCCTTTTTCATCTTCTCCCCCATGGAATACTGGGGATTGAGTGAGGCGGATTTTAAGGTCGGGGTGACGATATCGTTGGCCAGGATGACCTCCACCTCCGCATTTCTGGTGCCGCCGAAGATCTGGATGTCAACGATGACATCGGTCCCGTTTATCTCCGCCTTTGTCACATCACCCACGGAGGTGATGCCGCCGATCTCCTCCGCGCCGCTGACAAAATTGTCAACAGCCGTGCGGAAGGCGTATCCGTTCGCAGGGAACTGGAACGCGCTCTCGACGACGATCCCCAGGGCGTCGTTGGTGTAGATATCCAGCTGGCTCTTGTCGATGGTTCCGTCGGTAAAATAGGTCAAGGTGGGCACTACGTACTGAGTTGCGATCATGGTCGCATTGTTCAGGACCTGCTGCTCATTTTCCGAGATGGCTTCCTTGCTGCCGCAGGCGGAAAGGCCGAGCACACAGAGCAGTGCCAAAAGCAGTCCTTTTGTCTTTTTCATGAAATCTTCCACCTTTCTAAACGGCTGTGTGCTTCTTCTCGGGACGGGTATCCCTCTTGGAATAGAGCATCTCGAACGCGGCGATGACATACTTTCTGGTGTCCGCGGGATCGATGATCTGATCCACATAGCCGCGTCTTGCCGCGCTCTGAGCGCTCTGCAGCTCCTCATCATACTCTTTGGCAACGGCCTTCTGCTCGTCGGCGGACTTGTCCGCAGCCAGAACCTGTGCGGCCAGCTTGCCTTCCATGGTGCCGATGCGGGCACCTTCCCAGCTGATGGTCAGGTCTGCGCCGATGGCCTTTGCATTCATCACGTTTGCGGCATTACCCAGGGCATCGCCCACCACCACGTTCACCTTGGGAACGGTAGCGCCGGCGAAGGCATCCACCAGCTTGGCAGCGGCACGGGCCACTCTCTTCTCGGAATCGATGGTGGCATCGAAGCCCTTCACGTTGGTGAGGGACAGCACCGGGATCTCGAAGGCATCGCAGAAACGGATAAAGTCCGCAGCCTTCTCGCAGCCGTCCGCGGTGAGGACCGCGTCAAACTTGGCCGCCTCTTTTCCTTCCGCATCAAAGACCTGGCATCTGTTGGCCACAGCGCCCACGGTGGAGCCATTCAGGCGAAGGAAGCCGGTGACCATCTCCTTTGCATAGTCCGCCTTGACCTCGAAGAAGTCGCTGTCGTCCGCGATAAGGGAGAGGGCGATGGCGGTGTCTCCCTTGCAGCCTGCGATGCCCTCCACCGCACGGTTTAAGTCGTCAGTGCAGTCCTCTAAGACCACATCCTCGTTGTTTGCGGGCAGGAAGCTCACCAGCTTTCTGATCTGGGCAAAGATTTCTGTCTCATCAGCCACCACATCCACGATGCCGGTCTCGGCAGACTGGAATGCAGCGCTGGCGGTATCACACTTCTCGACGCGGTTCCCTGCGATGGCATTGGGTGCGTTCACAAAGAGCTGTGCGCCCTCTTTGGCCATAAAGGTGAAATCCGTCATGGTGGGGAACGGGGCGAGACCACCGCCGCAGTTTCCGAGGATGGCGGTGATCTGAGGGATCACGCCGCTGGCCGCGGACTGCTTTGCGTAGATGCGACCGAACGCATACAGAGCGTCGGTAGCCTCCTGAAGACGCATGCCTGCGCAGTCAAGGAGTCCGATGACCGGTGCTCCCATCTTCAGGGCAAGATTGTACAGGTTCACGATCTTGCGCGCATGCATCTCCCCGATGGTGCCGCCGAGTACCGATGCATCCTGTGCGTACACATAGACGAGCTTGTCGCCGATGGTGCCGTAGCCGGTGATGCATCCGTCAGACGGTGTCATTTTCGGGTCCAGATTGAAGTCGGTGGCTCTGGCAGTCACCAGGGCACCGATCTGGGCGAAACTGTTGTCGTCGAGCAGGGAAGCGATCCGCTGACTCGCTTTTGAAGTAGTGCTCATGTTCTGACCTCCGTAAATTCTGTAACCGTAAGAATCTCCGTCTTCCTCAAGATGCGCATGTTTTCTGCACTTGCGGGCTCCCGGCGGTTCCGGCAGTTACGAAAGATTAACAATCCCTACTAATTTAGCATAAACATAGAAAAAAATCCACCGGAAAAGTGGATTTTCTTTGCTCTTGAAAAGGGGCCCGGAAACATGCTCCTCAAATGTCCAGCTTCACCTGGATCTCCTCTTCCGCCTGCTTCTTAAACTCCTCCACCTGCACGGGATTGAGTTCCGGCAGATCGTCCAGGCTGCTGACGCCGAAGGACCGGAGAAACTGCTCCGTGGTGCCGAACAGAAGCGGCTTTCCCGGGGCATCCAGCCGTCCCAGCTCCCGAATGAGATCATACTCCAGCAGCTTATTGATGGCATGGTCGCAGGAGACGCCCCGGATCTTTTCGATCTCCACCCGGGTCACGGGCTGCTTGTAGGCGATGATGGAGAGGGTCTCCAGGACGGAATCCGTCAGGGTGAACTTGGGCTGGCTCTTGGTGAGCCGGATCAGGTAATCATAATGCTCCGGCTTGGTGCAAAGCTGCACGCTGTCCTCGAACCAGGTCAGGGCGATGCCCCTCTCCTCGCTCTCATAGGACTGCTCCAGCTTCTTCAGGGCAGCCCGGACGGTGCGCTTATCCTTCCCCAGGGCATCGCAGAGCCTGCTAAGTGATACAGCCTCCCCCATGGAAAAGAGGATGCCTTCGATAGCCCCCGCCAACAGTTCATCCGGGACAGGCTTCGGCGCTTCCGGTGCGGTCTCCACTGCCTGCACTTCCTCGGCCTGCACTTCCTCTGCCTGGATTTCCTCCGTCACTTCTTCAGTTTCAACGTTCTGCAATTCTTCACTCATATTTGCTACCGTTTATGCCGCCACCAGATTCGACGCGATCAGGATATCCGACCCGGTGGATTCCTGGGTCACCGTGATCTCTCCGCTCTTCATCAGCTCCAGGATGATGAGAAACGTCACGATGAGCTCAGCCCGGCTCCGCTGCTTCTCCAGGAGCTTTCGGAAGCTGAAGGTCTTGTGCTCCGTGGCATAGGCCCGGACGAACAGAGTCTTCTGCTCCATATCGATCTCTTCCCGCTCGATGTTCCCGTACTTGCTGCGGATGGGATCGATCCGGTCCTCCTGCCGCATCAGCATGGACTTGAAGATCTCATGCAGCTTGGAGAGGCTCAGGTCCCCCACCAGCTCCTCGTAGTCCACAGGGGGCAGATACCCCGTCACCTCTTTTGGCAGGTCCCGCTTCCGGTACAGTACCTGACAGGCGTCCACCTGACGGTCCCGCAGCTCCAGAGACATGTACTTGTACATCTTGTACTCCAGAAGCTTTTCCACCAGCTCCGCTCTGGGATCCTCCTGTTCGCCCTCCTCGTTCTCCTCCGTGGGCAGCAGCATCTTGCA
>JAFYFY010000142.1 GCA_017543485.1 Lachnospiraceae bacterium
CCTTCGATACGAGCCATTACCATTCCTCCATACTCATGAATGATTGCTTTGACAGGCTGTGCCTGCCGGTTACTAGTTGATTGGGGCTCCCACCCAATCGGGACGCATACTGCGCTTCCGATCCTTCCGGATGCCGTCTAACAGACCCTGTGCCTGTCTCGGGCTTCCGGTATCAAGAAGTAACAAGGTGTATTAACCCTGTCTCTGCTTGTGTTTCGGATTCTCACAGATAATTCTGATGCGTCCTTTTCTCTTGATGACTTTGCACTTTTCGCACATAGGTTTTACGGAACTACGAACCTTCATCTCAAAGCCTCCTTTCGAAAAGTCATTCCTGGAACTTTTTTTACAACACAAAAACGGTTCGCAAAACGCGACCGAACACTAATGTACCATATCCGGAAAGGAATTTCAAGCACTTTTTTTATTTGTCTCTCCAGATGATCCGGCCCTTTGTCAGGTCGTAGGGAGAAAGCTCCATGGTCACCTTGTCACCGGGAAGAATGCGGATGAAATTCTGGCGAAGTCTTCCGCTGATGGTGGCAAGGACCTGATGTCCGTTCTCCAGTTCCACCTTGAACATGGTGTTCGGGAGCTTCTCGACCACAACTCCCTCGATCTCGATCACATCACTTTTTGACATAAATCCTCCAACTCTTCCAATCAAAACTGAAACTGCGTTTGCAAAACCGATTTCTTCTATAAAAGAAGGAACGAACAAAGAAAGAACTAAAACTCCGGGATCCCGATCTGGCGCTCCCGCTCTCCCAGAGACAGGATCTCCGCTCTGCCCTGCGGCGTGATCAGGATGGTGTTTTCATAATGGGCCGCCCAGGATCCGTCCGCGGTGACCACGGTCCAGTCATCCTCCAGCCATTCCACATCCCCTCTTCCCAGAGTCACCATGGGTTCCACCGCCAGGGTCATGCCGGCTTTCAGTTTCGGGCCGGGCATGCGTCTGCGGTAATTGGGGATCACGGGGTCCTCGTGGAGTGCGGTCCCGATGCCATGTCCCGTCAGGTCCCGGACGATGCCGTAGCCGCGGTCTGTGAGGTAATCGTCAATGGCCGCGGAGATCTGATGGAGGTGCGCACCCGCCACCGCCTTGGCGATGCCTGCGAAAAAGCTGTTTCGCGTGTCCCGGATGAGCCTTTCGGCCTCCGGGGAGATGCTCCCCACGCCGTGGGTCCTGGCTGCATCGGAGTGATATCCCTTCCAGATCAGTCCCGCATCCAGGCTGACAATGTCGCCCTCCTTCAGGATCCGTTCCTCTCTGGGAATGCCGTGGACCACTTCGTCATTGACCGAGACGCAGATGCTGGCGGGATACCCGTTGTAATTTTTGAAATTCGGGACGCCTCCCAGCTTCCGGATCAGGCTCTCTCCCAGCTCATCGATCTGCGCGGTGCTGATCCCGGGCCGGATGGCCTCCGCCAGTTCATCGTGCACGATGCCCAGAAGCCGGTTGGACTCCCGCATCAGCGCGATGGCGTTTTCGTCCTTGATGGTGATCATGATCAGCCTTCCAGGATCTTTACGATGGCAGCAAAGACATCCTTCATATCCTGTGTCCCGTCCACCGTGCGCAGCACACCTCTCTCGGTGTAGAAGTCGATGAGGGGCTGGGTCTGGTCGTGATAAACCTTCAGGCGGTTTAACACGGTCTCGGGCTTGTCATCATCCCGCAGTACCAGCTCGCTTCCGCAGGTATCGCAGATCCCCTCCTTCTTCGGCGGGATGTGCTCAACGTGATAGGTGGCTCCGCACTTCAGGCA
>JAFYFY010000143.1 GCA_017543485.1 Lachnospiraceae bacterium
CTTCGAGACCTCCATCCTGCCCTTTGAGGACTGCTGTACCATCTTCGTGGCCAAGCACCCGGTGACCAAGCCGAACCTGAAGATCATCGAAAAGCACGAGCATCATCTGGATGAGTGCATCGAAGGGCTTTTGCAGGAGGCATTCGAGACGGAGGAGATCCTGGAGATCGCGCCGTAGGCACAAAAAAATCCCGAAGGCTTTCGCCCTCGGGATCCTGATGCCTGACTCTTTCGGATTATACTTCGTAATTCTTCAGAACTGCCATGACATCCTCTGCACCGTCCTCGGTGTGGATATTCAGATCGATGGGCTTGGACAGATCCAGGCTGAAGATTCCCATGATGGACTTTGCGTCGATGACGTAGCGTCCGGAAACCAGATCGAAGTCATAATCGAACTTGGTGATGTCGTTGACAAAGGACTTGACCTTGTCGATGGAGTTCAGAGAGATCTTTACGGTTTTCATAGTGTTGTACCTCCTTTTGCTTTAGGATTTGCTTTTTTCTCTTTTTCTCTTTGCTACGCCCCCATCTTAAAGGGTGCTGCCCAAAAAGTCAAGCAAATGCAGCGTGGAAAAAGGGACAAAGATTTCAGGAAAAAACGGATGAGAACGATCGCTTTTCACAACCTCGGATGCAAAGTCAATTCCTATGAATTGGAAGTGATGCGACAAATTGCACAAAAAAGAGGATATGAAATTGTGCAATTTGAACAAAAAGCGGACGTGTATGTGGTGAACACCTGCACCGTCACGAATATCGCGGACCGGAAAAGCCGCCAGATGCTGCACCGGGCAAAGCATACAAACCCGGAGGCCCTGGTGGTGGCGGTGGGCTGCTATGTGCAGACCGGCGCCGAAAAGCTCCTGCAGGACGTCTGCGTGGACCTGGCCATCGGCAACAATCACAAGACGGAGATCATCGACCGGATCGAAGAAGCGCTGGCGGCCAGAGAAGCGGAGCAGCCGCCGGAGCGGCATGCGGTCCCCCGGATGATCCGGGAGGATCTGGCCGGTCCCGGTGTCTACGAGCCCATGTGCATGGAACACTCTCCGGAGCATACTCGGGCCACCATCAAGATCCAGGACGGGTGCAACCAGTTCTGCAGCTACTGCGCCATCCCTCTGGCCAGGGGGCGGGTCCGGAGCCGGGAGGCCCGGGAGGTCCTGCGGGAGGTGGCGCATCTGACGGAGCAGGGATGCAGGGAAGTGGTGCTGACGGGGATCCATATCGGCTCCTACGAAGCACCGGATACCGGGGAGGATCTGGTGAGCCTCATCGAGGGCATCTGCGCCGTCCCCGGGGTCAGCCGGGTCCGGATGGGATCGGTGGAGCCCCGGCTCATGACACGGGAAAATGCGCAGCGCCTGGCAAAGCTCCCGGCCTTGTGCCCCCATTTCCACCTCTCCCTTCAGAGCGGGTGCGATGCGACCCTGCGGCGCATGAACAGGCACTACACCGCAAAGGAGTATGCGGACAGCGTCTCTTTCCTGCGGGAAGCCTTTGACACCCCTGCGGTGACCACGGATGTCATCGTGGGTTTTCCCGGGGAGACGAGGGAGGAATTCGAAGAGACCCGCCGGTTTTTGGAGCGGCTTCGGCTCTATGATATGCACATCTTCCAGTATTCCCGCCGGGAGGGCACCCGGGCCGCCTCCATGCCGGATCAGGTGCCGGAGGAGGAGAAAAAGCGCCGCAGCGAGATCCTGCTGGATCTGGCAAAGCGCTGCTCCGAGGAGTTTTGCGCCGCCATGGTGGGACAGGACAGAGAGGCTCTGTTTGAGGAGACGGAGACCATCGGGGGAGAGGCCTGCCTGGTGGGACATACCCGGGATTATGTAAAAGTTGCCGTACCCGTCACCGAGGGGTTCACCCCGGGAGATGCGGCTATGGTGCGGATCGTTGCAGCGAAGGAAGGAGTCATCTATGGGAAAAGGAAGTGAAAGAGTCTACGAAAAGATCCGGGCATCCCGGAAGTCCGCTTTGATGCTGGGCCTTGTGATGCTGGCAGCGGGAGCCCTTCCGGCCGCGCTGCTCTTTGCCCTGGGAAAAGCCGCGGGAGTGGGGCTGGTGATCGCCCTGCTGTGCGCGGTGCTGGCGGTCTTCGGCGTCTGCCGCATCGCCGCGGCCGCCGTCATCCTGGCAGACCCGGGCCGGTCCAGGGTCATCCGTCTAAACCCCCAGCTGCCGGCGCTGGCCGATGAGCTCTTTGAGAAAAAGACCTACGAGGACCGGTGCGTGATGCTCTCGGACCGCATCATCGCCAATGCAGAAGATGTGACACAGATGTCGTCTCTGGAGGAGGTGTATCTCATCTACCTCTACAGCCACAAGACCGACAATGCCACGGACCGAAGAGTGCTGCGGCTGGAGACGAAGACCGGCCGGATGGAGCTGGATGTAGCGGGCAAAGAGGATGCGCAGATCGAGGAGCTGGCGAACCGGATCAAAGAAAAGTGCCCCAATGCCATGCTGGGGCATACGGCGGAGGGACTGGCCCATCTGGAAAAGATGAGGGGCTAGGACCGAAAGCGGCATAAGCCGCCCTTCTTGAAAAATCGGGGATGATGGGGTAATATAGCAATTGGTAAAGTGTTCGATTCGAGGTGCCGGCATGCGTCCGGCAGGAGGAGTCCATGAGCAATCTGGGACACACACAGTTCTTTGAAGTCCAGACGGAGGAGCAGACCGGAGCGGGCGTGGTGCTGGATTCGGTCTATCAGGCACTGCTGGAAAAAGGATACAATCCCATCAACCAGATCGTGGGATATATCATGAGCGGTGACCCGACCTACATCACCAGCCACAACGGAGCCAGGAGCCTGATCATGAAGGTGGAGCGGGACGAGCTGGTGGAGGAACTGTTGTCTGCCTATATCAAAGCCAAGGGCTGGGAGTAGCCTGAAACGATGCGGATCATGGGATTGGATTATGGGTCGAAGACGGTGGGCGTTGCGGTCAGCGACCCTCTTTTTCTAACCGCCCAGGGTGTGGAGATCATCCGGCGGGATCAGGAGAATCATCTGCGCCGGACCTTTGCCAGGATCGAGGAGCTGGTGCAGGAATATGAGGTGTCCGAGTTTGTGGTGGGGAAGCCTCTGCATATGAACGGGGAAGAGGGAGAGCGGGTCCGTCTCACCCGGGAGTTTGGGGAGAAACTGGAGCGCCGCACCGGACTGCCCGTCACCTTCTGGGACGAGCGCCTTACCAGCGTGGAGGCGGAGGAGCTGATGCGGGAGGCGGGCCTGACCCGGACGGAGCAGAAAGCCCGGGTGGACATGATCGCGGCCCAGATCATCCTGCAGGACTATATGAACGCACAGAACACGGACAGGTAACTATCTATGGAAGAAAACAGAAAACTGGAAAAGATCATCTTTACCCCCGACGGGGAGGAGCCTGTGGAGTTTTTCGTACTCGAGCAGACCACCGTCGGCGGCAAAAATTATATCCTGGTCACGGATTTTGAGGAGGGAGACGGGGAAGCCCTGATCCTGAAGGATATTTCGGACCCCTCCGACGAGGAGAGCCGCTATGTCATCGTATCCGATGACGACGAGCTGCAGGCGGTGGCCGGGATCTTCGAAGAATTACTGGAGGATATCAAGTTTGAGTAATACGGACAATACGATGCCGAAGCTCCGCATCATCCCTCTCGGGGGACTGGAGCAGATCGGCATGAACATCACCGCGTTTGAGTACGCGGACAGCATTGTGGTAGTCGACTGCGGCCTGGCATTTCCCGAAGACGATATGCTGGGGGTGGATCTGGTGATCCCCGATGTGACCTACCTGAAAGAAAATATCGCAAAAGTGAAGGGGTTCTTCATCACCCACGGACACGAGGACCATATCGGAGCCATCCCCTATGTCCTGCGGGATGTGAACGTCCCCATCTATGCCACCAGACTGACCATGGGGCTCATCGAGCACAAGCTCACGGAGCACCAGATGATGGACAGCACCAGACGCAAAGTGGTGTCCTTCGGCCAGTCCATCAACGCGGGGGACTTCCGCGTGGAATTCATCAAGACCAACCACAGCATCGTGGATGCGGCGGCGCTGGCCATCTACTCCCCGGCGGGATGTGTCGTCCACACCGGAGACTTCAAGGTGGACTACACCCCCATCTACGGGGATGCCATCGATCTGCAGCGCTTTGCGGAGATCGGCAAAAAAGGCGTGCTGGCCCTGCTGGCGGACTCCACCAATGCGGAGCGCCCCGGCTTTACCCCTTCGGAAAAGACCCTGGGACCCACCTTTGACGCGCTCTTTACGGAGCACAAAAACCACCGCATCTTCGTGGCTACCTTTGCGTCCAATGTGGACCGGGTGCAGCAGATCATTAACACCGCCTATAAGTTCGGGCGCAAGGTCAGCGTCGAGGGCCGCAGCATGGTGAACATCATCGACTGTGCCCAGAAGCTGGAATGCATCAGCATCCCCGAAAATACCCTGGTGGAATATGACGCGCTGAACAATGTGCCCCCCGAAAAGCAGGTGATCATCACCACCGGCAGCCAGGGGGAGAGCATGGCAGCCCTGAGCCGGATGGCGGCGGGAACACACCGCAAATTCGCCATCGGCCCCGGCGATACGGTGATCTTTTCCTCCCATCCCATCCCCGGGAATGAAAAGCCCATCACCAAGATCATCAACCAGCTGCTGCAAAAGGGCGCGGAGGTGATCTTCCAGGATGTGCACGTGTCGGGACATGCCTGCCAGGAGGAGATCAAGCTGATCTACTCCCTGCTGCAGCCCAGATACGCCGTGCCGGTCCACGGTGAGTACAAGCATCGGATGGCCCAGGCGAAGATCGCACAGGATCTGGGGATCCCCAAGGAACGCACCATCATCCTGGGCTCCGGAGATATCCTGGAGCTGAATGTGAACAGCGCCGAGGTGGTGGGAAAGGTGCCCGTGGGCGGGATCCTGGTGGACGGCCTGGGCGTGGGCGATGTGGGAAATGTGGTCCTGCGGGACAGACAGCACCTGGCAGAGGACGGCATCATGGTCATCGTCATGGGGATCGAAAGCGGCAGCGGCGAGCTCATCGCGGGGCCGGATATCGTCTCCCGTGGCTTCGTCTATGTGAAGGAGTCGGATGAGCTGCTGGAGGAAGTGCGGCTCCTGGCGCTGGAAACCGTGGAAGGATGCCTGGAGAAGGGCGGAGCGGACTGGAGCCGCATCAAGACCGCCTTAAAGGATACGGTGGGCGATTTTATCTGGAAGAAGACCAAGAGACGCCCCATGATCCTGCCTATCATCGAGGAAGTGTAAGTACGGGCCCGGCCTGTAATCTGGAGATACCATGAGCGAGATCGATCAGGGACTGGAGAATTTCATAGCCTGTATCAAGGACTCCGAGATCTACCGGGAGTACCGCACCCAGTTAGAGCTTCTGAAGGCCAACCCGGAGTTAAAGCGCCAGGTGGATGACTACCGGAAGCGCAACTACGAGCTGCAGAAGGCGGAGGATATGGACTTCGCGAAGCTGGATAGTTTCTGGCAGGAATACTATGATTTTCGCATGGATCCCCTGGTGGATTCCTTTCTGGCGGCAGAGCTGGCATTTTGCCGGATGATGCAGGAAGTGAGCTTTAAACTGACGGAAAGCCTGGATTTTGAATAGGCAGGAGAGAGGTTTATGTTTGGCAAGAATGCGTGGAATCTGATCGCCACCGTATTGGATATCGTGGCCAGGGGGACCATCCTGGTGCTGATCGTGTATTTCATCTACACGAATGCCTTAAAGTGCTATGATTACGGCTACCGGGTCTTTACCGAGGATCCCATCTCCTCCGGGAACGGACGGGAGGTGACGGTGACGGTGCCGGCGGGATTTTCGGGCAGGGATCTGGGAGAGCTGTTTGAGGAACGGGGCCTGTCCCGGGACTGGATCCTTCTGATGCTGCAGTATTATGCCTCCGAATACCGGGAGGACATCGTCCCCGGGACCTACACCTTAAGCACCGCCATGACGGCGGAGGAGATGTTTGAGGCTATGGCGGAGGCCGCAAAGGCGGAGGCCCTTCCCGCAGAGGAAGAGGAGGAGCCGGAGAAGCCCCTGGAGAGCGGAGAGGACGAGGCGGTCCCGGAGCTTCTGGAGACACCGGACGATACGGAAGGTACGGAAGGACAGACAGATGGCGCTTCGGATCAGTGAGCAGCGGATGGATGTCTTTCTGGAGATGACCCAGGCGCCTCTTCCGGAGCACCTGGAGCGCGTGCGCGCGGCCGCGGCGGATGCCGGG
The DNA here is from genome assembly GCA_017543485.1 of Lachnospiraceae bacterium. Lineage (GTDB taxonomy): Bacteria > Bacillota > Clostridia > Lachnospirales > Lachnospiraceae > AC2028. The sequence goes on from JAFYFY010000143.1 coordinate 6,255, forward strand.
GTTCCCATCATTCGCAGACCGGTGCAGGGATTGCTGAAAACACTCATCACATATGCAAGGCCGATGAGCATCCTGGAGATCGGGACCGCTGTCGGCTTTTCTGCGCTTCTGATGCGGGAGTATGCGCCGAAGGAGGCGCGGATCGTGACCATGGAGTGCGATCCGGAGAGGATCCGGCAGGCGAAAGAGAACTTTGCGGCAGCCGGCGGCGCCATCGAGCTGATCTGCGGCGATGCGGCGCAGACGCTGAAGGACCTGACGGGACCCTTTGACCTGATCTTTCTGGATGCGGCGAAGGGACAGTACCCGGTGCTCCTTCCGGAGATCAAACGACTCCTGGCCCCCGGAGGAATGCTGGTGACGGACAACTGCCTGCAGGACGGGGACGTGCTGGAGCCCCGCTTCGCGGTGAAACGCCGGGACCGCACCATCCACGGGCGGATGCGGGAGTATCTGTATGAGATCTGTCACGACGAAGAACTGGAGAGCTGCATCCTGCCCCTGGCGGACGGGGTGAGCCTCAGCGTCAGAAAGAGTGGGGCGGATGCAGACTGACAGCGGCACAAAAAAGATCCGAAGGCCGGAGCTTCTGGTCCCTGCGGGGAGCCCGGAAGGCCTGCGCTGCGCCGTCCGGTACGGCGCCGATGCGGTCTATCTGGGAGGAGAGGCCTACGGCCTGCGGGCCATGGCAAAGAATTTTACGGAAGAAGAGATGGCGGAGGGTATCCGCTATGCCCATGAAAGGGGCGTAAAGGTCTATGTCACGGCCAACATCCTGGCTCACAATGCGGATCTGGAGGGGGCGCGGGGGTATTTCGCGCAGCTCCGGGATCTGCGTCCGGAAGCACCGGATGCCCTGATCATCGCGGATCCCGGGATGGTCCGGGTGTGCAGACAGGTGTGGCCGGAGGCGGTGATCCACATCTCCACCCAGGCGAACAACACCAACTACGAGACCTTCCGGTTCTGGCAGGAGCTGGGGGCAAAGCGGGTGGTGGGAGCCAGAGAGCTGACCCTTCGCGAGATCGCCGAGATCCGGGAAAAGATCCCGGAGGAGATGGAGATCGAGTGCTTCGTCCACGGGTCCATGTGCGTCTCCTATTCCGGCAGGTGCCTGCTCTCCGGGGTCCTCACCGGGAGGGATGCGAACCGGGGTGCCTGTACCCATCCCTGCCGCTGGAGCTACGCGCTGATGGAGGAGACCAGGCCCGGGGAGTATTTTCCGGTGGAGGAAAACGAGAGAGGGACCTTCGTCTTTAACTCCAGAGACCTTTGCATGGTGGACCATGTGCCGGAGCTGGTGCAGGCCGGCATCGACAGCTTCAAGATCGAGGGCCGGATGAAAAACGCCCTCTATGTGGCGACGATGGCCCGGACCTACCGGAAGGCCATCGACTGCTTCCTGGAATCCCGGGAGTGTTATGAGGCGCATCTGCCCTGGCTGAAGGAGCAGATCGCCATGTGCACCTTCCGCCCCTACGGCACCGGATTTTATTTCGGACGTCCCGCACCCGGGGAGGAGGGCCAGATCTATGACGGCACCACCTACAAAAGCGAAGCGGTGTTTCTGGGGATCGCCCGGGCTCCGGAGGGCGGCGAGACGGTGTTTGATCAGAAGAACAAATTCTCGGTGGGGGATCCCATCGAGGTGATGAAGCCGGACGGCCGGGATCTGCAGGCTGTGGTTACCGGGATGCGAAACGCGCAGGGAGAGGAGGTCCCCGCCTGCCCCCACGCCGGGGAGCGGATCCGGATGCGGCTTTCGGATGCGGAAGGAAGAGCGCTGTGCGCGGAGGAGGGAGATGTCCTTCGGATGCGCGGCAGCAGGGAATAGAGGAATGGAAAGAAAGGATACAAAAAGCAATGGGTGAACCGATCAATGTCGAAGAGATCTTTGCCAGCAAGGTTTTTACGCTGGGCAAGATGAAGGAGCGTCTCCCCAGAGATGTCTTTCAGGAAGTAAGGAGCGTGATGGAACAGGGGGGAGAGCTCTCCAGAGAATCCGCCAACATCGTGGCGAAGGCCATGAAGGACTGGGCGGTGGAAAACGGAGCTACCCATTATACCCACTGGTTCCAGCCCCTCACCGGGATCACGGCGGAGAAGCACGATTCCTTCATCACCCATCCGGATGAAGAAGGAAAAATGCTCATGGAATTTTCCGGAAAAGAGCTGATCAAGGGAGAGCCCGACGCCTCCTCCTTCCCCTCCGGCGGCCTGCGCGCCACCTTCGAGGCCAGAGGATATACGGTGTGGGACATCACCTCCCCCGCCTTTTTGAAGGAAGATGCCACCGGCGTCATCCTGTGCATCCCCACGGCCTTCTGCTCCTATACCGGAGAGGCCCTGGACAAAAAGACCCCCCTTCTTCGCTCCATGGAGGCGGTGAGCAAACAGGCCCTGCGCATTGTGCGGCTCTTCGGCAA
>JAFYFY010000144.1 GCA_017543485.1 Lachnospiraceae bacterium
AAAGGCGCCGGCAAAAAAGCCTGCGGCAAAGAAAACCGCGGAAAAGAAAGCGGAGCGGGTCTTTATCTCGGAGGACGACCTGTATCTGTTCGGAACCGGGACCCATTATGACATCTATAAAAAACTGGGGGCCCATCTGTCCGAGGAAAACGGGGAGAAGGGCACCTATTTTGCAGTCTGGGCACCCAATGCGGAGTGTGTCTACGTGGTGGGCAACTTCAACGGTTGGTGCGAAGGACAGACCCCGATGAAAAAGCTGGGGGAAGTGGGGATCTGGGAAGCCTTCGTCCCCGGCGTCGGCGTGGGCGAGCTGTACAAGTTCCTGATCGTGGCACAGGACGGACGCAGGCTCTACAAGGCGGATCCTTACGCAAACTATGCGGAGATGCGTCCCGGCACCGCCTCCATCGTTACGGATCTGAGGGGCTTTGCCTGGGAGGACGGAGCCTGGATGGCCAGACGGGATGAGACCGATTGGAACCGGGAGCCCATGGCGATCTACGAATGCCATATCGGTTCCTTCATGAAGCACCCCAACGGCACCGAGGACGGATTCTACAATTACCGGGAGTTCGCGGACCGCATTGTGGAATACCTGAAGGAGATGAAGTATACCCACATCGAGCTGATGGGGATCGCGGAACATCCCTTCGACGGCTCCTGGGGATACCAGGTGACGGGGTATTACGCCCCCACCTCCCGCTACGGCGAGCCCAAGGACTTTATGTATCTGATCAATGAGCTGCACAAAAACGGCATTGGTGTCATTTTGGACTGGGTGCCGGCTCATTTTGCCACGGATGCCCATGGCCTGGGCCAGTTCGACGGCACCTGCATCTACGAGCATCCGGACCCGAGGCTGGGAGAGCATCCCGACTGGGGAACCAAGATCTTTAACTACGGCAAATACGAGGTCAAAAACTTCCTCATCGCCAATGTGCTGTTCTGGCTGCGGGAGTTCCATGTGGACGGGATCCGGGTGGATGCGGTGGCCTCCATGCTGTATCTGGACTACGGCAAAAAGGACGGCCAGTGGCTGCCGAACAAGGACGGCGGGAACAAGAACTACGAAGCCATCGAATTTTTCCATCACTTAAATTCCGTGGTGCGGGGCACCTATCCCGGATTTCTCACCATCGCGGAGGAATCCACCGCATGGCCCAATGTCACCGGGGAGATCGGCGAGGAAGGCCTGGGCTTTTCCTTCAAATGGAATATGGGATGGATGCATGATTTCTGCGAATACATGAAGCTGGATCCCGTGTTCCGAAAGGGTAATCACTACGCCCTCACCTTTGCCATGACCTACAACGAGAGCGAGAATTACATCCTGCCTCTCTCCCATGACGAGGTGGTCCACCTGAAATGCTCCATGGTGGAAAAGATGCCCGGGTACAAGATCGACAAATACGCGAACCTGCGGGTGGGCTACGCATACATGTTCGGTCACTGCGGCAAAAAGCTCCTGTTCATGGGTCAGGATTTCGGCCAGGAGAGGGAGTGGAGCGAGGCCAGGGAGCTGGACTGGTTCCTTCTGGGGGAGCGGGAAAATGCCGGCATGAAGGAGTTCGTCCGGACGCTCTTAGAGCTCTATCGGAGTCACCCCTGCCTGTACCGCTTCGACAACAGCTGGCAGGGCTTCGAATGGATGAACGCGGATGACACGGACCGCAGCGTATATGCCTTTGTCCGCAGGGATGAGACGAAGAAGAAAAATCTCCTGTTTCTCCTGAACATGACCCCCATGAAGTGGGAAAACTACCAGGTGCCGGTGCCGAAGAAGGGCAGATACAAGCTGGCCCTAAACTCCGACGAGGAGCGTTTCGCAGGCTGGGGCAATCCCATTCCCGGGACACTGTCCGCAAAGGAAGAGCCCTGCGGGCAGCAAAAGTACTCCGTCACGCTGGATCTGCCGGCCTACACGGCCCTGATCTATGAATTTTAACGGATGACTTCAGAAACCGAATACGTTTTCCGAAATAAAAGGTGAGTGCAGGGAAGCGCTCACCTTTTTTCGCTGCGAAGACGGAAGGAACCGGGACATCGCGGAAACAAAGCTGTTTGGGAAACGGGAGGGGCTTCCTTGAATATTCATTTTCCTTCGAAAGATCTGATCCCCGGAATGGAACATACCGCATCCGGATCCCCGCAGGTGAAAACCGGCGAGGGTCCCTGTGCTGTGCGCGAAAGCGTAAACGGCGCCGGCGTGAAGCTGCAGCTGGGAGAGATGACGGCGCAGGAGGCTCTGTTTGAGGCTCCCAGACAGGGCAAAACCCTGACGGATCTGGCAGCTGAGGCAGAGAGCGTGGACGTGGGGGTCTCCCAGGATTTTCAGACCCTGATGGCCCATACCCTCTCTGCGGAGGATTACGCGAAAGCCCGGGAGGAGGGATTCTCCTACGGGGAGATGGAACCCGGGGAGATCGTCACGATCCAGGACCGGGTGAAGGCAGAGATGGCAAAGGGCGGCACCGTGGTGGCGGGATACAATGACGACCTGCAGACCCGGGAGCTGGCACAGATCGTGGGAAGCGAAGCAATGGCCCGAGAGCTGACCCGGAGCTTTGCGGAGGCGGACCTGCCCATGACAGAGGAAAATGCGCAGGACCTGGCCTATGGCTGGGAGCTGACCCGGACCCTGACAGAGCCCGGAGTGCCGGAGCTTTTCTATCTGACCCAGAATGGGCTGCGGCCCGAGATCTGGAACCTGTACCTGGCTCAAAACAGCGGGTCCGTGGCAGGCGCGCAGGCACTCTCCCAGGGTGGAAGCGAGCCCATCGACTGGGAAGCGCCGGAATATGTACAGATGCTGGATCAGATCCGGCGCATCACCGGGGAAGAGCAGCTGGAGCAGGGCAAGTGGCTGGTGGAGAAGGGACTCCCCGTCACTGCGGAAAATGTGGAGATCCTGGAGGATACGAAACGCATCTCCTTCCCCGTCACACCGGAGCACTACGCACAGTCGGCGGCGGCTGCGGTTTCGGAAGGAAAGCGCCCCGTCCACGCGGATCTGAGCATCCGGACGGACATCTACGCCCGGGCAGCGGAGCTGGGGACGCAGATCGAGGAGGGGCTTCGAACCCTGACTAACCGACGCACCGCAGAGCAGATCCGCCTCTCCATGACGGCGGAGGTTAATGTCCGCCTGGTGCGGAGCGGGTTTTACCTGAATACGGATGAGATCAAGGACTCCATCGCGGAGCTGGAGCAGGCCCTTCGGAAAGCCGAGCGGGAGGTGGCCGGGGAGCTGTTCCCGGAGAGTCGGGAGCCGGTGGAAGATTACCGGATCTATCATGAGACCGGCCGCATCACCCGGGAGATCCGGAGCATGCCCGCTGCGGTGCTGGGGTCGTTTCTCCTCCGGTCCGCGCAGGAGCTGACCCTTCGGGAAGTCCACACGGAAGGCACCGCCCTGCAGGCTGCGTATCAGAAGGCGGGAGAGAGCTACGAAGCGCTGATGACCGCCCCGAGAGCGGATCTGGGGGACAGCATCCGAAAGGCCTTCCGCAATGCGGATTCCCTGGCTCGCGAGCTGGGGATGGAGCCCACCGGAGAGAACCTGCGGGCGATCCGGATCCTGGGATATAACCGGATGGAGATCTCGGAAGAGAATCTGACGAAGATCAAAGAAACCGACAGCATCGTCACAAATATGATCCGGCGCCTGACTCCGGCCAATGTGCTGCAGATGATCCGGGACGGCGTAAATCCCTTAGAGCGCAGCTTTTCGGAGCTGGAGCGGTATTTTGACCGGGCGGCCGGACAGCAGGACTTTTTCGCCGGATACGAAAAAGAGGCCGAGAGCTTCAGCAGATTCCTGTACGCGCTGGAGCGGGACAGCGAGATCTCGCAGGAGGAGCGGGATTCCTATATCGGGATCTACCGGATGGTATATCAGATCGAACAAAACGACGGCGCGGCCATCGGAGGCGTGGTCAGCGAGCAGGCCCAGATCTCCTTTTCCAATCTGCTGAGCGCGGCGCGTTCCGGAAAATACAAGGGAATGGATGTGCGGATAGGAGATGGGACCGGGTCCCTTTCGGAGCTGGTGCGAAGCGCAAGGAGCATCACCGAGCAGATCCAGAGCGCCTTTGACGCGCAGCCGGTCCGGGAGGAGAGAGCCTACTACGAAGAAGAACTCCGGCAGCTTCGGGAGAGCGCCAGGGTCCCGGCTGCCGCCGCGCAGCTTTTGCAGGCGGCATCGGAGCCCGAGACGGCGCAGAACCTTCTGGCTTCCGCAAACCTTCTCTCCGGAGAGGGGAG
>JAFYFY010000145.1 GCA_017543485.1 Lachnospiraceae bacterium
ATGACCTACGCCCAGGAGGGACAGGTGATCCTCTACAGCAGCGAGTCCAACGACTACATGAGAAAGATCGGAAACTAAGACATGCAGGAAGAAAAAGTCAGGCGCCGCAGGCCGAAACCGAAAAAAACCATGCGGCAGATGCGCAGGATCAAGCTGCGAGTAGCATCGGGGATGCTGCTTGCAGCTTTGCTTGCGCTTACCCTGAGAATGGTCTCCATCTACCGGGTGCATGGCCAGGAGTACCAGAAGATCGTGCTGTCCAACAGACAGTACGACTCCACCATCCTCCCCTACAGAAGAGGAGACATCGTGGACAGCAAGGGAACGGTGCTGGCCACCTCCGAAAAGGTCTACAACCTGGTGGTGGATGCCTCGGTCATCACCTACGGCGATGATGACAAGTACTTAGAGCCCACCCTCCGGGAGCTGGGAAACTGCTTCCCTCAGCTGGATATGGCGGAGATCCGCTATTATGTCTTAAATCACGAGAATTCCCAGTATTATGTCCCTTCCGTCACCAGACGCATGCCCTACTCGGAGATCTCGGAATTTCTGAACATCCAGAAGGAGAATGACTTCGTCCGGGGGATCTATTTCGAGGAGGAATACAAGCGGGTCTACCCCAACGGCACGCTGGCTTCCACCATCCTGGGCTTTACCCGGAACAACGGAAATGCGGAAGGACAGTACGGTCTGGAGGAGTACTACAACGATGTCCTCTCCGGATCCGACGGGCGCGAATACGGCTACCAGAACGAATACGAGACCCTGGAGCGCACCGTGAAGCCCGCAGTGGATGGCTATACCATCCACACCACCATCGACGCCAACATCCAGTCCGTGGTGGAAAAGTATCTGGAGGAGTATAACGAGACCTATCACGACCGGGTTCGTGCGGGAAACGGCGCGGAAAACGTGGCCTGCATCGTGATGGATGTCCACTCCGGGGAGATCCTGGCCATGGCCAACTACCCGGATTACGATCCCAACAACTACAAGGATACCACTCCGCTTTTGGGGACCAATCTCATCGAGGCGGTGGAGAATGCGGCGGGATATACGGAGTATCGCAAGACCCCCACGATCATAACACCTGAAATTTTAAATGAGATCTCAGAGGAGCAGAAGAACATCAATCTCTCCGCCCTCTGGAAGAATTTCTGCATCTCCAACACCTACGAGCCCGGTTCCACCATGAAGCCCTTTACCGTGGCGGCAGCGCTGGAGGATGGGACCATCCACGACGGAGATGTCTTTGCCTGTGACGGAGCCCTGGAGGTGGGAGATCACAAGATCAAATGCCACACCTACGAATCCGGCGGAGACGGTATGGTGACGGTCCAGGATTCCATCGCCTGGTCCTGCAATGTGGCCCTGATGAAGATCGGCCTGAAGATGGGGCGGGAGGAGCTGGTCAAATTCCAGCGCACCTTCAATTTCGGGTTAAAGACCAATATCGACCTGGCCGGGGAAGCCCGTACCGCCAGCCTGGTCTATGACGCATCCAACATGCTGCCCACGGACCTGGCCACCAATACCTTCGGCCAGAACATGAATGTCACCATGATCCAGATGATCGCGGGGTACTGCTCCCTGATCAACGGCGGATATTATTACGAGCCCCACATCGTGGACAAGATCACCAACAGCGCCGGAGCCACCATCCGCAATATCGAGCCCAGGATTCTGCGGCAGACGGTGTCGGAGAGCACCTCCGCCCTGATCCGCAGATACACCAGAGCGGTGGTCATGCCCGAAGGCGGGGACGGACGCACCGGAAAGACAGCCAGACCGGCGGGATATGCCATCGGCGGCAAGACCGGAACGGCGGAGACCCTGCCCAGAGGAAACCGGGAGTATGTGGTGTCCTTTATGGGACATGCCCCTGCGGACGATCCGCAGATCGCCATCTACGTGGTGGTGGACAGACCCAACGAGTCCAGACAGGATGACGCGAAATTCGCCACCCGCATTGTGCGGGGCGTGCTCACGGAAGTGCTCCCGTACATGGGGATCTATATGACGGAGCCCCTCTCCGACAAGGAGATCCAGGAGCTGGAGGAGCGCAGACTGGAGAATACCTACAAGCCCTCCCAGGAGGGGGAGAGTGAAATTCCCGTGGACACCTCCCGGAATCTCATAAACGGCGAGACCTTCGTGGATATCACCGGAGAGCGGGGCAATGTGATCCCGGAGTGGATGACCTATGATATCGATCCGGCTACCGGCTACCGCATCAGCCCGGAGGGAAAGCGCTTTGACGCATCCACCGGCGATCCCATCGACACGGAGACGGAGAGTCTGGGGACGGAGGTCCCCGTGAACGGCAATCTGACGGAGGGACAGGTCTACGACACCTCTGGGCAGGAATAGGCAGGAAAGCTTATGGCACAGCAGGGCTGGGATCCCAGGGGACCCCGCAGAGCGACCACAACCGAACATGGCAGGCAGGCGGGAAGTCCGGATCCCGGGCGTTCTCAGGGACGGCCCACCCGGGTGACACCGGAGACCTCTCCGGAGAGCTTTACCAGAGAGCAGCGCAGGAGCTTTCGGTACACGAACCGGCCGGAGCCTGAAGCCGAGCCGGAGCCGGAGAAGAAAAAGCCCCGCAGACGGGGGCCGGCACCGGGAAGCTTCTTTGATTTCGGTCGCATCAAGTTCCGGTGGTTCCGGATCGAAGGTGTGGATTTTAATTTCGTGATCTCCCTGCTCTTTTTGCTGGGATTCGGTTTGCTTATGGTCTATTCCGCCAGCTCCTATGTGGCGGTGCGGGATTTTAGCGACCAGACGCACTTTTTCCGGAGTCAGCTGCGAAATGACATCATCGGCCTGATCTTTATGGTGCTGGTGGCGTATTTTCCCTACCGGTTCTGGCAGAAGATCCGGCATGTGGAATATGCCATGGCACTTCTTGTGGTGGCACTGGTGCTGGTCTTCGGTGTGGAATCCCACGGAGCCACCAGATGGGTGGCCTTAGGCCCCATCCAGTTCCAGCCCGCGGAGGCGGCCAAGCTGGCCATCATCCTGTATCTGGCGGCCATTGTGGACCGCTACGGAAAAAGCATCGATGAGCCCATGAACTTCATCACTTTTCTGCTGCTCCCGCTGCCCATCTGCGCCGAGATCTATCTGCTGACGGACAACTTAAGCTCCGCCATCATCGTGTACGGCATCGCAGGAGTGATGCTTTTTGTGGCCACCAGAGGGTTCAAGGTCTTCTGGATCCTGCTGATCATCGGAGGCGCCGCTGCGGCGGGGATCGTGGGGTATGTGGCGAACATGACCCTGACGGAGGAGTCCTCCTTCCGTCTGGGGCGGATCGTGGCCTGGCTCCATCCGGAAAACAGCACGGACCGTGCAGCGCACCAGGCCCTGCAGTCCATGTATGCCATCGGAAGCGGCGGCATCTGGGGGAAGGGGCTGGGACAGAGCGTTCAGAAACTGGGCTCTTTGCCGGAGCCTCACAATGACTTTATCTTTTCCATTATCTGCGAAGAGCTGGGGATCGTGGGCGCCACCGTCCTGATCCTGCTGTATCTGCTCCTGCTGGGCAGAATGTATGCCATCGCCAGAAACACAACCGACCGTTATGGATTCATGGTGGTGGTGGGAACCATGGCGCACATCGCCCTGCAGACAGTGTTAAACATC
>JAFYFY010000146.1 GCA_017543485.1 Lachnospiraceae bacterium
CTCCCAGGACGACGCCCTGGTTCAGCAGATAGACCCGGTCGCAGTACTTGCTGATGCTGCTCAGATCATGGCTGACGAAGACGATGGTCTTGCCCGCGCGCTTGAACTCCTCGAATTTGTGATAGCACTTGGCCTGGAAGAACACATCTCCCACGGACAGCGCCTCGTCCACGATCAGGATCTCCGGATCGATGTTGATGGCCACCGCAAAGGCCAGACGGACGAACATACCGCTGGAATAGGTCTTGCAGGGCTGATAGACATAGTCTCCGATATCCGCGAAATTCAGGATCTCCTCCAGGCGTGCCCCGATCTCTTCCTCGGAGAAGCCCATCATGGTGCCGTTTAAGTAGATGTTCTCGATCCCGTTGTATTCCATGTTGAACCCGGCCCCCAGCTCCAGCAGGGCGGAGATGCGTCCGTTCACCTCCACGGTGCCGGCGGTCTGATTCAAAACACCCGTTATGATCTTTAGAAGCGTGGATTTTCCGGAGCCGTTGGTCCCGATGATGCCCACCGTCTCCCCCCGGGCGATCTCCATCTGGATCCCCTTCAGGGCGTAGTGGAGCTTATAGGGAGGATTCTCCTTGCTGCACAGGCCGAAGGAGTCCTTCAGTCGGTCTCTGGCCCGGTTGTACAGCTTATAGACTTTTTCCACATCCGTCACGCGGATGGCGATGTCACGCTCTTCCATACCTTTTCCGAATCCTTTCGCTTCCGGCGTTTTTTTGCGCCTGAGGTTTCTACAGCACGTCCGCGAAATGCACCTTCAGCCGTTTGAACACCAGCGCTCCGAGGCCGAAGATCAGCACTGTCACCACCCAGAAATACACCGTGGAGAAGAAGTCCTGAAAGAACCACTCCCTGCCGTATACCGCGCTCCGGTAGCCGTTTACGATGTAGACCATGGGATTGATCTTTAAGACCACCTTGATCCACTCGGTGTGCAGACTGTCCAGATTCCACATGATGGGAGTCGCCCACACCAGAACCTGCAGCAGGATGTTGATGATCTGACCCAGATCCCGGAAAAAGATGATGACGGAGCAGGTGATGTAGGTCAGCCCCAGGGTAAAGACAAAGCAGCAGAAGCTGTAATAGAGAACCTGGATCGTGTAGATGCTGGGAGGATACCCGCAGATACAGGCCAGGATCAGCAAAAGGGCGATGAAGAACAGATGGGTAAAGACCGCCGCCACCGCCTTGATGATGGGCAGGATGCTGATCTTAAACACCACCTTCTTTACCAGATAGCTGTACTCCATCAGGGCGCCGGTTCCGCTGTTTAACATCTCGCTGAAGAAAAACCAGGGCACCATGCCTGCCGTAAGGAACAGCACGAAGGGGATGTCGCTGCCGCTGGTGCGAGCCCCGTTCATGATGTATCCGAAGACCACATAGTACAGGGCGATGGTGACGATGGGCTGGATAAAGGCCCAGATGATCCCCATGTAGGATCCCACATAGCGCCTCTTAAAGTCATTTTTAGCCAGCTTCCAGATGAGTCTCCGGTTCTGGTAGAGCTCCACCGGCAGGATCATGATCTTGTCGTAGGCAAACACAAAAACGGCGGACCCCGCAGCCAGGATCAGGCAGGACAGGATCTTTTTCACCACCTCCTGGGCAGCGTCCGCTTCGGGATTGTCGTGCAGGATCACCACCGCGGCCAATACCGCGGCGAGGATCAGAAACAGTGTGATGACGATCTTTTTGCTCTTTGGACTCTTCATAAACGGTCTTTCTATGACGCAAGAGAAGTGGACACCCCCGCCGCAAGGCGCGGATGCCCACCCTCCGCATCATTCCTCGGAAAAGAATTTATCCGGCATAATTCGGGATCACCTGATTCCAGGAGGAGATTCCGATGGTCTGCAGGCAGGTATTGTCGATCCATGCCTTGTGCTGCTGATTGCCGTCCTCCAGCCAGTCCCAGACCTGCTGCGCAGTGGGAGTCAGTCTGAAGTCCAGAGCTCCACCGGCATTTTCGGTATTGATGATAAAGCAGTCCACCATATCGTTGTACTTTGCGGCGTAATACGCATATGCCAGGCTGGCTGCCTGGATCTCCGCTCCCTGTGCCCGGGTGAAGCCCTGCTCCGTCAGCATGATCCGGTGGGACGGTCCGTACACGTTCTTGATATACTCCGTGATGGTGCGCAGGTTCGAAGCATCGAACACATGGGTGTCATCCGACTGGACAGCGTCCGGGGATCCCCACCAGACGCTGGCATTGTCCAGGCTGACGGGGTACAGGTGGGTGGAGATATACCACTTCACATCTCCCTTGGTGTTCAGGTAATTCACACAGGAGCCCAGGAAATCCCTGGCGGGAAGGACACTCTCCGGTGCCCAGTACAGGTTCCAGCTGTGATCGATGGCGATGCTGCATCTGGCATCCGGATCGCTGGCCATCACCTGCTCGTACATGTCATAGAAGCCGACGCCGTACTTCCGGCCCTTCTCCCCTGCGTTAAAGGAGCTTTCATAGCAGTAGAAGGTGGAGTTGGCCTCATTTCCGTAGATGTAATTGTCGATCCGGCCGCCCATGGCTGCCAGCGTGGTGGAGAACCAGCTCCAGAACGCCCGCAGGGTCTGCCGTCCGGCGCCGGTGGTAGCGGGCATGTAGTAGGCATAGCCCTGAACGCGGGAGCCCTCATCCACCAGGTACTCCTGTCCGGAGGTCAGGCGCAGCAGGAAGACCATATTGACGGTCTTCTTCTGGTTGTTCAGGGGGATGATGACACTCTCTGCCAGGTTCTTTAACTGCAGATAGTTGAACTGATAGGTCTGTCCCTCGAACTCATAGGCAGTGCCGCCGCCGATGTACTCATTGATGACCACGTTCCAGAAGCCGTGCTCATAGGAGGTATTGTCCCCCTGCAGGCCCCGGAGGGTGGAGGTGTAATCGTAAGCATTCTTGCTGGGGACCTTGGGATCGAACTCATGCTCGATCACGAAGGGCAGCCCGCAGTCATCCATCACGGCGTGGAACTCGTTGGAGTTTGCGAAGCCGTAGATGATCTCGGATCTGGGGATTCCCTGATCCAGCCAGTTCTGCCAGTAGGCCAGCCCCTCTGCATCGGATCCTCTGTCAAAGAAGGTCTGGTACAGGACCTCCAGATACTCCGCATCGGTCCTTTCCTTCGACTGGAATTCATCACTGAAGAAGAACTCTTTGGTAGCCACCCGCATGGGGGTGAACTGCCCGGTGGCGATCATCTGCACCCAGTAATACAGACCTTCCGATTCAGCGGGTCTGCCCAGGCACTTGGTGTAGAGTCTGCTGACAAAGCGTGTGATCCCGGCATTGTAGGGGGTCCCCTCCGGGTCCATCATCCCGCGCAGGATACCGAACTGCTCGCACAGCCCCGTAAACTCCGGAAGATTGACAAAGCCGCTCAGGACCTGGCCCCTGGTATACCCGGACTTCATCAGTCCCAGCCAGAAATCCCATCCTTCCGCATCGGCCTCACGTCCGAAGAACGCATCATACATCACCGTGAGAAATGCTTCGTCGTCCAGGCCCTTGGCCTGAAACTCCGGGGAATTGATAAATCCGGCTGCGGTATTGGCGCCGTCAATGGTCCCGCTGGTGAGCAGGTCCACCCAGAAAGCAAGTCCGTCCGCATCCGGCTCTCTGTCCAGCGTATTCCGGTACATCCGGATGATAAATGCCTCGATCTGCTCCTTCGCATCCGCCTTTTCGGCCGGTGCCGCAAGCACCTGTGCCGGGAGCAGGGACAGTGTCATGACCACGGCCAGCATCGCTGCCAGCACGGATCTCATCCATCTTCCGAGCCTTCCTTTTCTCATAAGATCCCCCTTTCTGTGTGCCGGTGTTATCCCGGTTCCCGCGTTATCCCGGTTCCCGCGTTATCCCAGTTCCTCGATACCCTTCCAGAGCCTGTCCCTGTCGGACAAAAGAAGCTCCGTGCCCTCCGGGATGGGCCAGTCGATCCCGATCTTCGGGTCGTTGTACAGGATCCCCCCTTCGTCTCCGGGGGTGTAAAATTCCGAGCATTTATAACAAAACTCCGCATAGTCCGACAGGACCAGGAAGCCATGTGCAAACCCCTCGGGGATGAAGAACTGCTTCTTATTTTCCTCCGAGAGCACCACACCGTGCCACTCCCCGTAGGTCGCGGACCCTTTTCGAAGATCCACCGCCACATCGAAGACCTCTCCACGGATCACCCGGACCAGCTTCGCCTGCGGGTGTGCGATTTGAAAATGAAGCCCCCGGAGCACACCCTTTTTCGAAGCGGACTGATTGTCCTGCACGAAGACCCGGTCGATCCCCGCTTCCACGAAATCCCGATAGCTGTAGGTCTCCATGAAATACCCTCTGGCATCTCCGAACACCTGGGGGGTGATGACCTTTAACCCCTCGATCTTACATGTCTCTACTGTCAGCTTTCCCATTTGAATGTGATCATCCTTTCTGCAGTCTTTATTCGTATCTCAGATCCAGATCCACATATCCTTCGATCCCGTCGACGCTGCCCCTGGAGGTGTACTGCCACATCATGTAGTAGCCCTCGTAAAGGGGTACGGACCGGTATTCCGCCAGCCAGGTCTCGAAGCTTCCGAGCTTTTCCGTGTGCAGATTGTGCTGCAGCCAGTGCCGGCTGGCATAGACACCGGACTCGAGGCCGGCATTTTTCACGGTTCTGCAAAAGGCCTCGCAGACCAGGGTCCTGGTATCCGCATCCAGACCGTCCGCCCGGCCGTTCACGCCGCCGGACCCTTCGGAGTCGATGTAGATGGGCAAATCCAGATCGTACCCCTTTGCCAGCTCCATGGCCGCCGACGCTTCCTCCACCGCTTCCGCCTCCGAGACGGCCTGGGTGAAGAAATAGATCCCGACCTTCAGCCCTGCGGCCTTTGCCCCCCGGATGTTCCGCTCGTAGGTGGGGTCCACCACCAGGGTACCTGTGCTGCGTCCGCGATATCCGCACCGGATGATGGCAAATTCCACACCGGCAGCCGCCACCCGGTTCCAGTCGATCTCTCCCTGGTATTTCGACACATCGATGCCGATCAGCGTCCGGGCTACGCCTGCCTGGAGTTTGGCGTTTTCCGTTTCGTCCGTATCCTCCGCCAGATCCCGCTGTGCGAGATCTTCCTTTGCGGCATCGATCTCTTCCTCCGTGTGCAGCAGCACCGAGATATCATCGATGGCGATGTATTCCACCTGCTCCTTCACCCGGACTCTGGTACCCTCCACGGGTACCACATATCCTGCGATGGGCAAAAGCTCCGCCGTATACTCTCCCGCCTTCAAAGCTCCCACATAAACGATCCCGTCCCGGTCCAGATCCCGGTACTCGGAGGAGTTCTCCCCGGCATCCGACAGCCGGATCACAAAGCTCTCCCCCGTTACGGGCTCTCCGGCGAAATCCACCACAAGAAGCCGCAGATCCTTCTCCACGCTGGTGGCCAGAAGCGAAAGCGCATGCCCCTGTTCCCGGAGAGAATCCAGCGCGGAATCGTCCTTCTCGGGATCAAAGAAGCCCTCGTCCCGCAAGAATCCGGACAGAGCCCCGCCAATGGCATGTCCGTCCCGGTCCTGCACAGCTCCCGGAGATTCTCCCGCCTGCGTCCCGGCGTCCGTCACCTGTTGCACCGGCTTTTCTCCTGACGGGGTCTGCAGGGAAAACATCCCGTTTTGCCAGAGCACCAGGAGCACCACCAGCAGGATCACCGCCATGGAACCGGTGAGAGCCAGTATTTTCAGTCTGGATTCCAATGCCTCTCCTTACAGGCCGTTAGCCACCTCGACCAGATACTTGCCGTAATCGGTCTTCATCAGCGGCTCGGCCAGCTTTAACAGCTGCTCTTTGTCAATAAATCCTCTCTTAAAGGCGATCTCCTCGATGCAGGAGATATAGAGTCCCTGACGCTTTTGGAAGGCGCTGACAAAATCCGCCGCATCCAGCAGCATGTCATGGTTCCCGGTGTCCAGCCAGGCAAACCCGCGGCCCAGAGTCTCCACCTGCAGCGTCCCCCGGCGAAGATACTCGTTGTTCACACTGGTGATCTCGATCTCGCCTCTGGCGGAGGGCTTCACATTCTCCGCGATCTCCACCACGTCATTGTCGTAGAAATACAGTCCGGGCACCGCGTAATTGCTCTTCGGATGCTCCGGCTTTTCCTCGATGGAGATGGCCTTTCCGGTCTCGTCAAACTCCACCACGCCGTACTCTCTGGGATCCCGGACATAGTATCCGAAGATGGTGGCGCCGGCCGTGGTCTGGGTACGCTCCGCTACGGTCCGGAGCACTCTGGAAAAGCTCTGTCCGTAGAAGATATTGTCTCCCAGCACCAGAGCCACCGCATCGTTTCCGATGAACTCCTTCCCGATGATAAAGGCATCCGCCAGCCCTCTGGGGGTCTCCTGGATCCGGTATGCGAACCGCATCCCCAGCTGGGAGCCGTCTCCCAAAAGATCCTCAAAAACGGGAAGGTCCCTGGGTGTGGAGATGATCAGCACCTCCCGGATCCCGGCCAGCATCAGGGTTGACAGGGGATAGTAGATCATGGGCTTGTCGTAGACCGGCATGATCTGCTTCGAGATCGCCTTGGTCAGGGGGTAGAGCCTGGTGCCGCTCCCACCCGCTAAGATAATACCTTTCATTCGCTGCTCCTTATATTAACGAGGTATCATTTGTCCCCGTACATATCGTCGTAGTATTTCTGGTAGTCCCCGCTGGTCACGTTCTTCATCCACTCCTCATGCTCAAAGAACCAGGCGATGGTCTTTTTGATGCCATCCTTGAACATGGTCTCGGGGTACCAGCCGATATCCGCCTTGATCTTGTCGGGAGCGATGGCGTAGCGTCTGTCGTGTCCCTTGCGGTCCTCCACATAGGTGATGAGATCTTCATTGATATAGGCCTTCCGGGGATCCCCCTCCGGCAGCATCTCCTGCAGGGTCTCCAGGATGATGTGGATGATCTCGATATTCTGCTTCTCGTTATGTCCGCCGATGTTGTAGGTCTCGAAAAGCTTTCCCTGCTCCTGGACCATGTCGATGGCCTTTGCATGGTCCTCCACGAAGAGCCAGTCCCGGACGTTTTTACCGTCCCCGTAGACAGGGAGCTTTTTGCCCTGCAGGGCGTTGTTGATGATCAGGGGGATCAGCTTTTCCGGGAACTGATAAGGGCCGTAATTGTTGGAGCAGTTGGTGATGTTCGCCGGGAAGTGATAGGTGTCCATATAGGCCTTCACCAGCATGTCGGAGCTGGCCTTGCTGGCCGAATAAGGGCTGTGGGGATCATAGGGCGTCGTCTCGTAGAAGAAGGCGTTCTCGTCGTCCGGCAGGCTCCCGTAGACCTCATCGGTGGAGACATGCAGGAACTTCTTTCCCTCGGGATAGGTCCCGTCCTCCCGCTCCCAGGCAGCCCGGGCACAGTTGAGCATCACCGCGGTCCCAAGGACATTGGTCTGCACAAAGACCTCCGGATTCTTGATGCTGCGGTCCACATGGCTCTCCGCCGCAAAATGCACCACCCGGTCGATGTCATTTTCCGCAAAAATGCGGCTGATGGCCTCCTTGTCGCAGATGTTGGCCCGGACAAAGGTATAGTTGGGAAGGTTTTCGATGTCCTTTAGGTTCTCCAGATTTCCGGCGTAGGTCAGGGCGTCCACGTTGATGATGCGGATGGCATCCCCGTACTTGCGCAGCATATAGTGAATGTAGTTGGAGCCGATAAAGCCCGCTCCTCCGGTGACCAGATAGGTTCTCATTTGTTTTTCCTCATTCTTTCGTCTGTGTTTTGTGTTCTCTAGTAAGCCAGATCCATATCTACCTCCCCCTCGATACCGTCCACGGTACCTTTGCGGGAGTATTGCCAATATTCATACCGGCCGCCGTAGGTGGGTGTCACCGCATACTGGGCCAGCCAGATCCGGTATGCGGAAAATGCGGAGGTGTCCATCTTTTCCGCCAGCCAGTTTTTGTTGGAGTACACCCCTGCGGTATACCCCGCCGAACGCACCGTCTCACAGAAGGTCTTTATCACGGCGGTCCGCTCCGCTGCGGAGATCTTGTCCCCCCGGCCACCGCTGGGTTCGATATCGATGAAGACCGGCAGATCCATGGAGTATCCGGAGATCCGGTCCAGTACCATGGAGGCTTCATACAGGGCCTCCACCTCATCCACGGCCTGAGAGTAAAAGTACACGCCCACCTTCAGACCGGCTGCCTTGGCCCCCTTGATGTTTTTCTCAAACATGGCGTCATCGATCAGTGCGCCCTGGGAGGAACCCCGGTATCCCACCCGGATCACCGCAAAGCCGATACCCGAGGCTGCCACCTTCGTCCAGTCGATGGTCCCGTTCCATTTCGAGACATCGATGCCCACCACACCGGTATCCTTGCGGAGCTTTCCGTCATCCGCAAAGAGATAACGCGCGCCCCGGATGATCTGCTCCCCGGTGACATACTGTCCTTCCGGGGTGTAGTAGTAGGTAGCTCCGTCTATGGTCTGCCATCCGGTGTAAAAGACGCTGCTGACCCGGTAAAATACGGAGATCTCTCCCTCCAGGAAATCCTTTACGGTGGCTTCCCGGTAGGTCTCTCCCGTCTTGACGAAGAGGGGCTTGTCCTGCTCGTCATGGAGCCTGTTCTCCGGAAGATTCACGTCATTGCCGGAGACGGTGCCCATGGTGGCATCCACCTGCAGGCGGGTCAGTTCCTCATAGCTGTAGGTCACCGTACTCTCCGCCCAGGCCACGGTGTCGGTACTGACTGCCTCTTCCTCCTCCAGATTGTGCGCGGTGTCCTCTGCCGCCTCATTGACCTCGGCGGCGCTGAGCACCTCGCCTTCCACATCCACCTTTTTGTACTCGATCTCGTCCTTTACATCCGCGGTCCGGTCATCGGGGATCGCATATCCCTCATACCGCACATCCCCCAGGGGTTCCACATGGATCCTGTAGGTGCCGGCCGTCAGCTTTTTGTGGTAGATGATCCCGTCCCGGTCATCGTCGCTCCAGCTGATCTTCTCCCCGTTTGGCATCGTCACCGTCAGGGTAAAGGGAACATTGGCGATGAGCCGGCGGGTATCCGCATTCAGGAATTTGATCTTCAGGTCCTTCTGCACCGAAGTCAGGTCCATCTGTACCCGTACGGTGTTTTCCAGATTCTCCTCCGCAAAGACGGTCTGCGGCTCCTGCTGTGCCTCCGTAGCTGCCTGCGCGATGCTGCGAAGCCGCACCTCCAGCGCTGCCTGCAGGACTTCCGCCCCCATGGGGGCATCTCCCTCCGGGAGCTTTAACTCCGGGATCTGCACCTCAGCGGTCTCGGCAGTCACATTCTCGGTCCTGCCTCCTGCTGGGAGCAGGATCCCCTTTTTGTGAAGGAGCAGTCCCCCTGCTGCCGCAAGGAGCAGGAAGATCACCGCGGCCAGGACGATCATGATCCGGATCATGCGGGGAGAGCCGCTCCGGTCATCCCCCTCGGGCTCTTCTTCCTCCGGCGCCTCATCATATCCGTCGTATGCGTCATCATCGGCATATTCGGGATATCCGGCGGGTTCTTCGTATTCCGCGGATTCATCGTATCCTGCAGATTCTTCGTCGTATCCCTCGAATTCGTCATATTCCGCAGATTCGTCATATTCCGCAGGTTCTTCGTCGTATTCCCCGGATTCATCGTATCCTGCAGATTCTTCGTCGTATCCCGCAGATTCGTCATATTCCGCAGCTTCGTCATATTCCGCAGGTTCTTCGTCGTATTCCCCGGATTCATCATATCCGGCAGATTCTTCGTATTCCGCGAATTCTTCGTATCCCGCAGATCCTTCGTCATATTCGGGATCCGCTTCCTCCGCGTACGCTTCTTCGGGATATCCCTCTTCGGGATATTCCTCTTCCGGGTATTCCTCTTCTGCGTACCCTTCTTCCGGGTATTCCGCTTCCGGGTACCACCCTTCCGGATCCCCGTCTTCCGGGTACAGTTCTTCCGGATACCCTTCTTCCGGGTCTCCCTCTTCGAAGAATCCTTCCTCCGGATCTTCGCTTTGCTTCCAGCGCAGTCTCATGGATCTATCTGTCCCTTCGGCCCTTTACAGACATGTTTCGCATAATCCTGTAGAGTATACCATTTTTCCCCCTTTTCATCAAGTTTTCCGAAGTTGCCCATCCCCCCGTTTTTATTGTATAATCCCCCTATCATGAATGGATCGGGCGTCCTGTTCATCTGCATATTGGAGCTTGTGTGTCCGCTTGCGGCGGGGGCTGTCTTTGCGGGGCTTTCCGGCCTCGGGGATGCCATCCGGAGGAAAAGCGGACTTGTGTTTGCGCTGCTCTTTTCCTGGGTGGGGGGACAGATCCTCCTCTGGGCCGCATTTCAGCTTCTGGCGGTGCCCTGTGTCCTCACCGGCAGGACCTTCGAGCAGCTTCGCAGACTCTCCGTCCCCGTGCTGGGGGCGGTCTGCGTCGCCGGCGCGGCGGTGGGACTTTTCCGGGTGCGAAGACAGTTCTCCGCTTCCGGTGCGGATCCCCGGCCCCTTCCGGGGGATGCGGAGGCTCCTTCAAAGGCAGACGCCAAAACCGTCCTTTTGTGGTGCATCTTCGGCACGCTCCTTCTCTTCCAGCTGGTGATGGCGGTGCTCTTTACCTACACGGACGGAGATGACGCCTTCTATGTGGCGGTGGCCACCATCACACCGGAAAATGATCCCCTGTATCTGTCCAATCCCTACACGGGAGGCTCCACCGGCATCTGGATGCGCTACGGTCTGGCTCCCTTCCCGCTGTGGATCCGCCTGCTGGCCGATCTGTCCGGGATCGTCCCCGTGACGGTGGCACATGTCACGCTCCCTGTGGCCCTCATCGGGATGGCCTATGCGGTGTATGCCCTGCTGGCGGCGCAGCTGCTTGGGGCCCGCCGGGAGAAGCTCCCCCTGTATCTGATCTTCACGGAGATCCTGGTCCTGTTTGGCAATTACTCCATCTACTCTCCGGAGAACTTCCTCCTCGCCCGGAGCAGACAGGGGAAAGCCGCACTGGCCAGCCTGCTCCTGCCCTTTACCTTCTACCTGCTGCTTCTGTTGCTGAAGCGGGTTCGGGAGAAACAGCCCATCGGCGCAGACCTTGCGTTTCTCCTCCCCCTGACGGCGCTGGCCGCGTGCCTCTGCACCACCCTGGGCGCACTGCTGGTGTGTATGATGCTGGGACTCACCGCCATCCTGCTGCTCCTCTGCGAGCGATCTCTGCGGGCGCTGCCGCTGCTGCTTCTCTCCTGTGTCCCGGGAGGTGCCTTTGCCCTGCTGTACCTGCTGACCAAATAAGAGGAATCAAAGCCATGTGGTCTGAACTGCTCTCCCTGCTCAGACAGTATGAAGGGACCGGACTGATCTTCCTGCTGTATCTTCTGGCCCTTGCGTACCTGCTGATCACGGAAAAGGAAAAAGAAAAAAGGATCCTGCTGGTGTATCTGCCTCTGGCGGTCCTCATCCTGTTCCTGAACCCCCTGACGGGAAAGCTCCTGTCCAGGTTCGGGGAGACCGAGATCGCCTACCGGATGCTCTGGATCCTCCCGGTAACCCCCAGCCTGTGCTATGCCATCATCCGCATCACGTCGCCCCTGAAGGGGCTGAAGCAGGCGGCGACCCTTGCGGGATTCGGCCTGCTGTTTGTCCTCTCCGGAAGCCTCATCTACCGGAGTCCCTATTTTCACAGAGCGCAGAACCTCTATCACGTCCCTCCCGCGGTGGTGGAGATCCAGAAAATGGTTTATTATCCCGGCCGGGAAGTGATGGTGGCCTTCCCTATGGAGCTGGTGCCCTTTGTGCGGCAGTATACCTCCACCATCTGGATGCCCTACGGGCGGGAAGTGATGATGGCTGATTTTGCGGGAGAGGCGGAGGTCTTTTCCCAGATCATGAATGCGGAGACGGTGGATACGGAGCTGCTGGCCCGGTACGCTGACCGGTTCGGCTGTCATTATGTCGTCCTGCCGGAGACCAAACCCATGACGGAAAAGCTGACTGATTACGATTATGAATTCTTCGGAAGGGTGCCGGGATATGTCCTCTACCGCAGTCTCACCGCGGATTTCTTTGACCCCTACAATCTGCCCTGATGTACCCCGGGGCGGCAAAAGGAGCATGTGATGAACAAAAAGAAACTCCCCATCCATCTGATCTTCCTGGGGGTGCTGGCATTGATCGTCGTTCTCATCGTCCTGCGGATCCGAAACTGGGGGACCCGGATCGACCTGGGGAGCGTCCGGACCTTCGACAACGGGGAATTCGACACGGAGGTATATGACAATATCATGCCCGTCACGGATGAAAACGGGTATATCCTGAGACGGGAGGTCAAACGGATCCTGTTTTTCGGAAACGATCCCCTGACCGCGGATCTGGGCAAAAAAGACTCCCTGGCGTCCCTTATCGCGGAGGGGGCGGATGCGGAGGTCATCAATCTGGCGATTCCCGGATCCTACCTGTGCAGCGAGGATATCTTCGAATTCGAAGGACACCCCATGGATGTCTTTACCCCCTATGTCCTGGCGCAGCAGCTCTACGGCAATGATATGCAGGTGAATTTTGACACCGCCGCGCGGGTGATGCAGGATGCGCTTCCGGACCGGGCCCGGGAGGTCTGGGAGACGGTAAAGACCCTGGATCTGAACACCGTGGATGTGGTGGCCTTTTACTATGACGATACGGATTATCTGCTGGATCATCAGCCCTACGACCCCGAGGTCCTGACCAACATCCGCTCCTGTTCCGGGAATCTGGCGGCCACGGTATTGCTTTTGCGCGAAAAATATCCCCATCTGCGTTTTATCGTGATGGGGACCCATTATTGCTATCATGTGGGGGATCATGGGAAATACGAGGATGCGGAGCTTTACCCCAACAGCTACGAATCCCTGGCGGGGTACTCTCTCTGGCTCTACAGTGTCTGCTCCGACAGACTGGGCATCAGCTTTGTGGACAATTATTACGGGACCATCACCGGGGAGAATGCATCGAAATACCTCAGCGATGAGCGGCACGTGAACAGGGCCGGCAGAAAGCTTCTCAGAGATCGTTTTCTCTACGCTCTCCGGTTTTACGATCACTGGGAGACAGAGGAAGGAGCGTGAGCACCGTCCACATCACCGTGATCCAGAGCGCCGCTTTATAATCATACAGACCGTACCCCCGGAGCGTGTTGTGCACGCTGCAGATCAGGGCACATCCGGCCGCTGTCATCAGGAAGAGACGGCGGCTTTTTGTATGCCGAAGATCCCGAAGCCCCGGGACTGCCCATAGCCCGGCCAGCACCAGCCCGGCGCAGAACCAGAAGGTGCCGAAGTCGAAATAGGCCTTTGTCAGGAGGGGGGTATGGCGTTTCATCACATCATAGCTGCGGGGTGCGGCTCCGGCTCCGGTCCTTCCCGTCAGGAGCCATCCCGTCACGGCAGGGGGCATCAGATAACCGGCCAGATCCGTCAGGCTCTCTCCCAGGATCTGCTTTTTGTGTTCGTGAAAGGCCTCTCCCGCCAGCTCCAGATACAGGCGCTGCGCCTGTCTCGTTCCCAGCTTCTCCTCCAGGGCGGGCTCCAGCACCAGGTTCACGTTTTCCGGGGACTCGGAGGTCTTTGCCAGCACGTCCCGCCCCACCAGCTCCAGCAGACTTTCGGGCCATCTCCAGCGGTCACAGAGAAGAACGGGCCAGGCGGTCCGGTCAAACAGGGTCTTTTCCGGGCTTTTCTCCGGCTGTCTGTAGAGTCCCTTCTCCTGGGTGATGCTGCGGATGCACAGGATGATCCCCAGAAACAGCGCCGCCGTCAGGATCACCTTTCCCGCGACGATGAGGCTTTTTCCTCCTACCCTTCGCAGCCAGACCAGGAGACTTACCGCCACCGGCACCGCCCCCAGCAGAAACAGTTCGTTTTCGGTCAGTGCACCCAAAAGCCAGAACAGGCATACCTCGGCCAGGCGCTCACCCGCACGCCGCAGATCCTCCGCCTTCAGCGAAGCCTCCTCCCGACAGGTTCCCCGGAAAAAGAACGCCAGCTCCATCAGGAAAAAGGAGCACGCGACGGACCGGGGCAGGACGGCCAGAATGCATTGCATACACATGGGGATCGTCAGCAGAGCCAGACTCCCCCAGATCCGAAGGAGCCTGTGATCTTCGAAAAAAGAAAAACACCGAAGCAGAAGATCCGCCGCGCAAAACGCCAGCAGGAACTGCAGCACGTACATCACCCGGTACCAGGTCACCACGCTGCCGCGAAAGAGGGCACGGACCACCAGCAAAAGCGCCGGATACAGGATCCCGGTGTGTTCGTCGCAGCGCAGGCTTCCGGAAACCGCCACCTGAAACGCGGTGTCCCCGAAGAGCTGCAGCGTGCCGAAATTGGCCAGCATCCATACAAGGCCCAGCGCGATCTGGACCGTCATACCCGCCGCCAGAGCCCCGGTGCAGATTGTCCTCCAGGAGTCACCTTTTCGCATAGAATTCCCTGACTGCGTCGCAGACCCGTTCCACATCATCGGCTGTCAGGCTGTAGAACATGGGAAGGCGCAGCAGCCGTTCGCTCTCCTTCGTGGTATGGACATCCTCTCCGTGGAACCGTCCGAACCGCTTCCCGGCAGGCGCGGTGTGGAGCGGGATGTAATGAAACACCGCCATGATCCCCTGCGCTCCCAGATGCTCGATGAGTGCGGTGCGCTCCTCGATATCCGCGGTCTTGATATAAAACATATGCGCGTTGTGGACGCATCCCTCCGGCACCACGGGCAGCTCGATGCGGCCGGCATCCCGCAGGGGGGTCAGAAGCTCCCGATACTGCTCCCATCTGGAGAGTCTGGCCTCGTTGATGGCATCCGCGATCTCTAACTGTGCATAAA
>JAFYFY010000147.1 GCA_017543485.1 Lachnospiraceae bacterium
TTCAGTAGCGCTGATCTCATCTGCCAGTACCCGCTCAATGATCTTTACCTTTTCGACAGGATCAATCTTACTTTTTCTGGACATAGAAATACCCCCAAGTAGGTTTTATATTTCAATGTCCTACTTGGGGGTAGCATATCAGAAAAAATCCCGGGTGTTTTTGTGTCTTTTGGATCCGTCCTTTCGGGGACTTATCTTCTGGCCATTGCCTCTTCGAAATCCTTTGTGCCTGCGAAGATCTCATTCTTGTACGGGTTCTTCTTCTGCTCCAGGGATCTCTTGATGATGACCGCCAGGCAGATGACATTGGCCGCCACGGCTGCGATGGCCACCACACCCTGCGCGGTGGGATTGGCGGTGATGCCGGCTGCCTCCAGCTCTGCGACGCTGCCGATCTTCGTCATGTCAAAGGCTGTGACACCATGCTCCACGGCGCCGCCGTAAAGGGAAGGAAGCGTGGAGAAGGGCTCGGTGATCTGGAACAGCGGGAAGACCTGCGCGAACATGCACCAGATGGCCAGGGTGTTGGCACGGTTCTGGATCCAGCCGCCCTTGTTCCAGAGGGCATTGGCAAAGGTGGGAGCCAGCAGCAGCGCCACGCCGCAGTACCAGGTGTGGGTGGGCAGGTTGCAGTAGGTGTACTCGAAATTCCAGACATCATACGCGATGATGAACCAGATGGTCATATCCGGCCAGAGCATGTCGTCCTTCTTCTTGGAAGAATAGATGCCCCACCAGCCGGTCATGCAGAAGATGTTCAGCACGCCTGCGATGGCATTGAGGACATTCCACCAGCCGCCGTAAAGCCAGACGTTCTCGGAGGAGAACCACCAGCCGCCTGCCATGCCGCCTGCGGCAAAGCCGTTGACTGCAGACTCGATGTCGGAGCCCACCGCGATGAGGATGTTGATGGCGACGATGACAAAGGGCCAGGGCTTAAACCAGTCCTTTTTGCCGATGCCCCATCCGTACTTGATCATCATAAAGCCCACGCATCCGATGTCCGCCGCATAGAGCTTTGCGTAGTGGAACCATCCGTTCATGTACAGCACGGTCTGGTTGTTTGCAGCCCATGCGGCGCCGGATTTGGCACCCAGTGTGGCTGCGATGAAATAGATCGTCAGGATCAGGGGGATCACGATGAAAACACAGATGCCGCCGATCTTGGTACGCCGGCCGATCTCATTCATGATGATCAGCCCTGCGAAGACGAGGACCCAGCCCAGAAGCTGCATCATCGCCTGATCGCCATAGAGTTGAAATAGCATTTTTTTCCCTCCTTTTTTGATGAAACAGGGTGCACATGGCGCTGCACCCTGTTTTCCTTGATTATACGCCCTTTGAAGGGGAATGACAAACGGAACCGCTTTTGAAAAATGGGCCGCAAAGCCGCATGGAACCTGGGAAAATTGAAAACCGTGGAAAGAGCGGAAAAGATCCCGGGAAAAGGCCCCCGGAGAACGATGTTTTTACAACATCAAAAATGGTTTGGACCACTTTTTGGACCACTTTTTTTGGAAAAAACTGGGAAAAATTGGGAAAAAATGAAACAAATTGGAAAATGCTGAGATAAAGAAAAACCCTTGAAATCAAAGGATTTCAAGGGTTTTTGATGAGAGCAGGGGAAGAGAGGATCGAACTCCCATTAACGGTTTTGGAGACCGCCGCACTACCATTGTACTATTCCCCTAAATGCCGCGTTTTTTTCGCAACGGGGATATCTTACCATAGAGGTTCTTTATTTGCAAGCATTTTCTTTTTCCTCAGGTTTGCCCCGGATATGGCAGGTTTTGCCGATTTTCTGTTATAATGAGAGACGGTTTCATCCCGGATATCCTGGACACCTCCATCATCACGGATATCGCCGAAGTCTCGGATGACGATGCCATAAACACGGCCCGGGAGCTGGCCCGGATCCAGGGGCTTCTGGTGGGAACCTCCTCCGGAGCGAATGTGTGGACCGCAAAGCAGATGGCGGAAAAATACGGCACTGATCTAAGGAAAAGGAGAAAAAACATGAAGCGAAACGGATACCGGAACCTCCTTTGTATCGTACTGAGCATGGCCCTCATCACCGGACTGGCGGGATGCGGCGGGAAAGATACGGCCCCTGCCTATGCGGACCGCTATATTGACCTGCACCTTCATCTGGACGGCGCCATCACCACGGACATCGCAAAGCAGCTGGCGCAGATCCAGGGGATCGAGCTTCCGGCGAAGGATGATGCGGAGCTGACCAGGCTTCTCACCGTCCCGGAGGACTGTGAGAGCCTGAATGATTTCCTGGAGTGCTTCGCCCTGCCCCTGTCCCTGATGCAGACACCGGAGGGGCTTTCCGAGGCCGTCCGGCTGGTGGCGGACAACATCCTCTCCCAGGGCGTCATCTATGCGGAGATCCGCTTTGCACCGCAGCTTCATACCGATCAGGGCATGACCCAGGAGGATGCCATCAAGGCGGCGCTGGAGGGCTTGGGAAAGACCAAACTGAAGGCCAACCTGATCCTGTGCTGCATGCGCGGGGAGGGGAATGAAGCCCTGAATGAAGAGACGCTCCGCCTGGCAAAGGAATATCTGGTGGAGGACGGCGGCGTGACGGCCATCGACATCGCCGGCGCAGAGGCGATCTTTCCCACGGCGGATTACCGGGAGCTGTTTGCAAAGGCGAAGGAGCTGGGGATTCCCTTTACCATCCACGCCGGAGAGGCGGACGGACCGGAGAGCGTGCGGCTGGCCATGGAATACGGTGCCATGCGCATCGGGCACGGCGTGCGGATCGGGGAGGACCCGGAGGTTCTGAAGCTGGCGAAGGAAAAGGGAGTCACTCTGGAAATGTGTCCCACCAGCAACAGACAGACCCATGCCATCGAGGACATGTCCGCATACCCGCTCATCGATTATCTGGAGCAGGGGCTGAAGGTGACGATAAACACGGATGATATGGGCATCGAGGGAACGACCCTGGCCGGAGAGTTCCGGTATATGGAAAAGACCTTCGGCCTCACGGCGCAGCAGGAGCGGGTGCTTCTGGAAAACTCCGTGAATGCGGCTTTTACCTCCCAGGCAGTAAAGGATGAGCTCCGGGCTCAGCTGGGATTCACAGAGGAGCACTGAGGGCTGGCGCTTAAAGAAGCGCTGAAAGGAGAATCCGATGTCCAAAAGTTCCAATCAAAAACTCAAGCTCTACTATCTGGCCAGGATCCTGGCGGAGGAGACGGATGCGGACCACGCTCTGACCATGAACGAAATCATCGAGATGCTGGGGACATACGGCATCAGCGCAGACCGAAAGAGCATCTATGACGATGTGGAAGCCCTGCGGGTCCTGGGCTTTGAGGTGGTGGGGCAAAGGGACGGCAAAAGCTATACCTACAGTGCCGGGGGGAAGGTGTTTGAACTGGCGGAGTTAAAGCTCCTGGTGGATGCCATCACCTCCTCCAAATTCATCACCGAAAAAAAGTCCGGGGAGCTCATCCGGAAGCTCACCGGCTTTGCCAGCAAGTACGAGGCCTCCCAGTTAAACCGGCAGGTGGTGGTACAGGGCCGGGTGAAGGCCCGGAGCGAGACCATCTATTACAATGTGGACGAGATCCACGCCGCCATCAGCGAAAACAGACAGCTCTCCTTTGAGTACCTGAAGTGGGATGCGGACAAACAGCTGGTGCCCAGAAGGGACAGACCCTATGTCGTAAGCCCCTGGGCTTTGACCTGGAGCGAGGACAACTATTACCTCATCGCCTATGACCCGGTCTCCGGCGGGATGCGGCATTACCGGGTGGACAAGATGCGAAAGACGAAACGCCTCCCGGGAAGGCGTGAGGGCCGGGAGATCTTTCGGGAGCAGAGTCTGGCTAAGTACACCAATGAACGCTTCGGGATGCTGGGTGGAACGGAAAAGAAGGTGACCATCCGCTGCAGGGAGGACCTCATCGGCATCTTTCTGGACCGGTTCGGGAAGGAGATCCCGGTGACCCGGGTGAAGGGTGCAGCCGGAGAAGGCGGCACGGAAGGCGAGAACTGGCTGGAGATCCGGGTGGATGTGGCGGTCAGCGGGCAGTTCTTCGGATGGATCTTCGGCATCGGCGACGGCGTGCAGATCACGGGGCCGGAGGATGTGGTGGAGACCTACGCTAAGCGGCTTCGGGAAATGGCAGAAATCTATCGGTGAAAGGAGAGATCATGGCGGCATTTGAAACCAAAACCTATCCCAATGTACTGATGCAGATCGGGGCGACTCAGGAGGAAATCGCTAAGCGCCTTCGGGAGGTGTTCCATACCTTTTTCGAGGACGAGACGGAGCGCATTTATCACGACGGGCCGGAGGACACCGGATACCTGGTGGATACCGGTAATATCGACGCCCGCACGGAAGGCATGTCCTATGGCATGATGATGTGCGTGCAGCTGGGCAGAAAGGATCTCTTTGACCGGATCTGGAAATGGGCGAAGACTTATATGTATATGGAGGAGGGCGAGAACGAAGGGTATTTCGCCTGGTCCTGTGCCCTGGACGGCAAAAAGAACGCATACGGTCCCGCGCCGGACGGAGAGGAATTCTTTGCCATGGCTCTCTTTTTCGCATCCCACAGATGGGGGGACGGAGAGGGGATCTACTGCTATTCGCAGGAGGCCAGAGCCATTTTGCGGGCCTGCCTGCATAAGGGGGAGAAGGGAAGACCCGGAGCCGCCATGTGGAACCGGGAAAATGCACAGATCCTCTTCGTGCCGGGATGCCCCTTCACCGACCCTTCCTATCACCTGCCCCATTTCTATGAGCTTTTCGCTCTGTGGGCGGATGAGGAGGACCGGCCCTTCTGGAAGCGGGCGGCCCAGGCCAGCCGTGCCTATCTGGCAAAGGCCTGCCATCCGGAGACGGGATTAAACCCGGAGTACGGAAG
This sequence comes from Lachnospiraceae bacterium, assembly GCA_017543485.1. Lineage (GTDB taxonomy): Bacteria > Bacillota > Clostridia > Lachnospirales > Lachnospiraceae > AC2028. The sequence continues at coordinate 4,896 of JAFYFY010000147.1, forward strand.
GTTTGACGGATCTCCCATGGCGGATCCCATGCCCTGGGGAGGCACCCATGGGGATTTCTACAGCGATGCCTACCGTACCGCCGCCAACATCGGACTGGACGCGGTGTGGTTCGGAGAAGACGCCGGTCAGATGGGAGCGCCCCTTCGGATGATGAAGTTTTTCGGCACCGATCTGGAGGCGGTGCGCTGCGTCTATACCGTGGACGGAAAGCCTCTGGAGCAGCCGGTGCTGCATCCTCTGGGACTGTTGGCGGGGACGGCCCAGGGTGCCTTGGCGGTCCTTGCAGACGATGTCTCCTCCGAGGAGGACAGGGAGATGGCACGGACCTGGGTGAGATGGTTCTGGAACCAGCCCCTGAGAAAGGGCGTCCGGAGATATTACGACAACTGCCTGTATCTCTTTGCCCTGCTGGCCCTTAGCGGGAATTACAGGATCTGGTAGAAAAGGCACGGGATTTTGACATGAGCAATAAGATGAAGATCGCGGGGCGGCTGATCGGCACGGTGGTCTGTGACCTGGACGGCACGCTGCTCCCCCGGGGACAGAAGCTCCCCACAAAAGAGGCGATGGATGCGTTTGAGACTCTGCTGGATGCGGGGATCCGGGTCATCATCGCCAGCGGAAGACAGTACTGCAACATGCATACCCTCTTCGGACCCCTGGCGGACCGGATGATCATGGTGAGCGAAAACGGGACCTATGCGGCCTACCGGGGAGAGGTGCTGCTGGAGGAGGCCATGGACAATGCGGACGGACTGGCCGTGATCCGGGAGATCGGGGAGCGCACCGCCGCGGGAGTCTGGCAGCAGGAGACGGCCGGGGCGGAAGATGCGGCGCAGGCGGAAGACGGGATGCCGGATATCGTGGTGGCTACCCGATCCATGCGGCATCTGATCCCCTACCATGAAGCCTTCGCGGCGCACCTCCATGGGCATCTGGGAGGACGCACCGAGGAGATCGAAGATTACGCGCAGATCGAAGAACCCTTTCTGCAGATCTCGGTGAAGTATCCGAAGCAGGTCCCTGCCTGCGAGCTGGAGCACTACCGAACCGTCTACGGGGAGCGACTGGCGCTGTCCGACAGCGGGGACGGATGGATGGATGTGATCCGAAAGGGATGCGGAAAAGGTCCTGCGCTGCAGGAAATCGCGGATCGTATGGGATTTTCCACCCAGGAGATGATGGTCTTCGGAGACAGCGGCAATGACGTGGGAATGTTCCGGATCGCCGGGCTTCGCATCGGCATGAACCGCGGAAGTGATGAGATCAAAGCGCTCTCCGATGCCCTCTGTGAGCGGGTGGAGGATGTCCTGACAAAATGTGCGGCCCAGTGTTCAGAGGGGATGCTGCTGCAGGCGCTGACGGAGCTGTACTACGTGGCAGGCTGTGAGGAGCTGTCCCCGGAAGAAACGCGGGATGACCGGATGCGGCAGGGCAGCAGAATCCCGGAGAGCACGGCCAGACAGATCATGGACCGGGCCGCAGAACGGGCGCGTGCCCTGTGGTACGGAAGCCAAGCGGAGACACCTGAGGGAACGAAGGCAGCAGGCATCCGGGACTACCCGGGGATCCGGGCGGAGCTGGAGCATTTTCTGCGGACCGGAGACTTTCTGGATGAATGGCGTAGCTGCGGCATCTCTCTGACGGATCTCATCGTCTGGCAGGTGGACCACTTCAAGGCCTATATGGACCGGGAGGAAAACAACCGCTACCACCGGGAACGCCTTTTCCTGGAGGCACTGGAAAACATGCTCCGGCTGGAGACGGATCCGGAGCCGGTGCTTCGCAAGCTCCGGGAGGAGAGCGGTCAGGATCAGGCAAATGCGGATCTGTAACGCTACGTATTGTGGTCGCTTTCATGCACACCACAAGATGTGACTGTCATGTCATTTTTGTTCATAAATTTGTAAAAAATTGATGAAATCTCAGATGGATTATGATATGATACCATTGTTCGTCACGCGAGGGCGATACAGATTCACACCATTATCCGGAGAGATTGAAGGGGAGCTATGGATCAGGAATCGGTATATCTTCGAAACCTCATGAAAGAAAACCGAAAGGTGCTCTTGCCCCTTACGAAATATCTTTCCTGGCTGGAACAGGCCGGAGACAAAGCCGCCTCGAGCATCTATTCGGGGGAGGGCATCGCCCAGACATCTGTGGCTTTTCCGGTATATGATGCGACGCTCCTTTCCTTTATCCGGGAAGCGCAGAAATCCAGCCTGATGGATCGGAATTACCCTTATGTATATTCCAGAAAAGGCATCAAGACGCACGATCAGGAGCGTCGGTTTATTGTGGCCTGCGACTGGAGAGAATGGGATTCCCTTCGTGGGATCCTGAGCAAGTACGTCCTTGGGGGACAGACCAAAGCATCGCTTTGGAGCGAAGGCGTGACGGAGAAGATCTTCTATCTGACCATCATGAAGATGCAGGAGATCATTGATTATTGGGACAGCAGTACGGGGGAGTAAGAGATTTCATGGGAGAGAAGTCGATTCAGAAAAAGAAATTCATTCTGGAAAAGGCACGGGATGTCTTTATCGAGAAGGGATATAAGAACGTGACGATGAAGGACATCGTCGAAGCCTGCGACATCAGCCGCGGCGGATTGTATCTGTATTTTGAGAGTACGGCCCAGATCTTTCTGGAGGTCCTCCACGCAGAGGAGGCCAAGGGCAGCGACGATTTCATGGATCATATCGCAGAGGATGCCACGGCGGCGGATATTCTCCTTTTGTTCCTGCAGGAGCAGAAGGCGGAGATCTTCCGGAAGAAGGACAATCTCACCGTTGCTACCTACGAATACTATTTCGAGAATAAGCCCACCAAGAAGGACAATATCCTGAAGAAAAGGTTTGATTCCTCCGTCCGGATCATCGAAAAGCTGGTGGAGATCGGCACGGAGAACGGGGAGTTCTATTGTGAGAGCCCCGCAGAGGCGGCACTGAACATCATGTATCTTCTGGAGGGGATGAAGATCAGCGCCCAGACCATCGGCCTGACGAACGAGGCCATGGACAGACAGATCCTTTATCTCCTGACCATGCTGGGTGTGGGCGAAGAGGAGATGGAATGACACATTGACCTGCGACATGAAAGCTTCAAAGAAGAACGCTTCTCTTCTTTGGAGCTTTTTCTAAAAACAAAGACCGAAAGCGAATGCAGAAAGAAGCCAGGGCCGCACAGGCGGCCCGGAAAGGGAGTGTATGGGACAGGTTAGACGGATCTACGTGGAGAAAAAGACGCCTTACGCCGTGCAGGCAAAGGCACTGAAGGAGGAACTGACCAGCTATCTGGGCATCGCCGTGAAGGATGTGCGTGTGCTGATCCGCTATGATGTGGAGAACATCTCGGATGAAGTATTCGAAGTCGCCTGCAGGAGCGTCTTTTCCGAGCCTCCCGTGGATGATTATTATCTGGAGGATTTTGAGCTGCCGGCGGGAGCCCGGATGTTTTCCGTGGAGTATCTGCCCGGACAGTTCGATCAGCGCGCGGATTCCGCCGTGCAGTGTGTCCAGTTTTTGAATGAGAACGAAAATCCCACCATCCGCACCGCCACCACCTATGTCATCCTCGGCGAGATCACGGATGAGGAGTTTGCGCAGATCAAGAGCTATTGCATCAACCCGGTGGATTCGAGAGAGACCGGAGCGGTGAAGCCCGAGACTCTGCAGATGACCTATCAGGAGCCCGCCGATGTGGCGGTTCTGGAAGGCTTTACCTCCATGAGCGAGGAGAAGCTCCGGGAGCTGTTTGACTCTCTGGGGCTGGCCATGACCTTTGAGGACTTCCTGCATATCCGTCGTTACTTTGAGAATGAGGAGCACCGGGATCCCACCATGACCGAGATCCGGGTGCTGGATACCTACTGGTCCGACCACTGCCGTCACACCACCTTCTCCACGGAGTTAAAGCATGTGGAGTTTGCAAACGGCCCTTACAAGAAGGTCTTTGAGCATGCGTTCCGGGACTATCTCGCCACCAGGAGCGAGCTGTACGCAAAGCGTCCGGACAAGTATTCCTGCCTGATGGATCTGGGTACCATCGCGGCGAAGCGCCTGAAGAAGGAAGGAAAGCTGCAGGATCAGGAGGAATCCGACGAGATCAACGCCTGCTCCATCGTGGTCCCTGTGGAGATCGAGGAAAACGGGGAAAAGCGCACGGAGGAGTGGCTGGTGTTTTTCAAGAACGAGACCCACAACCATCCCACCGAGATCGAACCCTTCGGAGGTGCGGCCACCTGTCTGGGCGGCGCCATCCGGGATCCCCTTTCGGGCAGAGGCTATGTCTACCAGGCCATGCGCATCACCGGCGCAGCGGATCCCACGGGCTCCGTGGCGGATACCCTCCACGGTAAGCTTCCCCAGAAGAAGCTGGTCCGCACGGCGGCTGCCGGGTATTCCTCCTATGGAAACCAGATCGGTCTGGCCACCGGCTATGTGAAGGAGCTCTACCATCCCGACTATGTGGCCAAGCGCATGGAGATCGGCGCCGTTATGGGAGCCGCTCCGAGAAAGAATGTCATCCGTGCCACCTCCGATCCCGGGGATGCCATCATCCTCCTGGGGGGACGCACCGGACGTGACGGATGCGGCGGCGCAACGGGGTCTTCCAAGGCCCATACCGAAACCTCCATCGAGACCTGCGGTGCGGAGGTCCAGAAGGGAAATGCTCCCACGGAGAGAAAGCTTCAGAGACTTTTCCGCAGAGCGGAGGTCACCCGGCTGATCAAAAAGTGCAACGACTTCGGTGCGGGAGGTGTCTCCGTGGCCATCGGCGAACTGGCGGACGGCCTGCAGGTGGATCTGGATCTGGTGCCCAAAAAGTATGCCGGACTGGATGGCACGGAGCTGGCCATCTCCGAATCCCAGGAGAGAATGGCCGTGGTCGTTGCCGCCGAAGACGCACAGAAATTTATCGACATGGCCCGGGAAGAGAACCTGGAATCCGTCATCGTGGCGAA
>JAFYFY010000148.1 GCA_017543485.1 Lachnospiraceae bacterium
CCCGCCGTCTCCAGCTCTCCCGTAAGATCCGAGAGTGCCTCATCCGTCAAAAATCCCACCGTCTCCATCTGCAGCATCCGCTCCCGCAGGAGCTGGCTGATCTCGCTCTTTTTCTGGATCAGGGAGACGGTATGCAAAAAGACCGTCAGGATCCAGGTGAGGGCGACGATGTAGAGGCCGATGGCCATGAGCTCTCCGATATTTCCCCGGGAGAGATGTCGGAGGGGGCTGCGGAATCTCACAGCACGATACCCTGCAGGCTCTTCAGACCCAGAATGACGCCGCCGGTGGTGCTGCTGCCTGCGTTGGCCCCGGTGAGGATGTCCTGGGCGCTGGTGGTCATGGACTGGATGACGGTGGTGATGAGGGTGGTGAGGCTGTCCTTCATGACCACGCAAAGGAGCAGGGCGATGATGCACAGTCCGATGGTGACCAGGATCCCATCGATCCCCTCCTCTGTGTGAAGCGCAGCGTTTTTTACGGTTTTTGCGAGTTTCATAGTTGATCCCTCCTTGATGGGTGATTTGATGGACCGCCCGCTGAAATAGCCTCCGGATCCCGGTGGGGAACGGAGCCTCAGATCAGCGAAGCGGCAGTTAACAGATATCCGATGCAGGCATATACCGCCACGATGAGGACTGCGGTGAGCATGGCCAGCTGATAAAAGGTGAGGCTCCTGTCCAGATGTCCCTTTTTTGCTGTCAGGACGGCGGTTTCCATATCCTTGATCTGTTCCGTGATGTCATTTAACAGATCCACCGCCCGGCCGGACTCCAGCGCCTGGATGACGATGATGCAAAGGGAGTCGATCTGTCTGTTGTCGAATTTCTCCTGAAAGGCGTCCAGCGCCCGGTACAGATCCGATTTCATCACCAGATCCCCGGCCAGGGACAGGAGCGCATCCCGAAGACGCTGCTCCCTGACGGATGGGTAGACCTCCGCCAGAGCGTCCGTCACGTAGATCCCGGAGCGGATCTGCATGGCGAGAGAGTGATAGATCAGGTGCAGGTCCGGAAGCATGCGTTCATTGTCCCGCCTGTTCAGAAAGATCAGCAGGCCCCAGGGAAGAACGGCCAGCGCTGCCCCTCCCAGAACGGCAGCGACGGGGGAGATCCGCAGCAGGATGATGCCGCCGGCAACGGAAAGAGACAGGGAGATGGCAAACATGGAAACCGGCCCGGTGCGGCGGCCGAAGTGATAGGTGCATCCGTTCCGGATGAGCCACTGGGACAGGGCTTCATAGCCGCTGCTTCGAAGGGCCCGTTCCCGCACCATGCCCCGAAGGGCGATGTACTGTTCCGGGACTCGGCGCAGGGAGAGCCCCTTCATCATCAGAAAGGTCAGGATGCCCGTGCCTGCAGCGCACAGCAGGCAAAGGATTCCTATCAGGGATGGACTGACAGATTTCATACAGACTCCTTTTTTCGTAGAGGTGCGGTGGGTGGCAGTCACTCTCCGGCAATGGCAAAGACCTGTCGCAGGAAGAGGAGATACACGAAGCCGAAGATCCCCAGTGCGATATGCCCCGCCACCGTATTACCCAAAAGCGCCGTCACCGGCGTCTCCGTCAGACTCCCCACCAGGGTCAGAGTCAGGAGGGAGAGGACCGTAAGGAGCACCATATTGAAGGCGGCTTCCTTCAGCATGCTCTTTCGCTCCCGGCTCTGTCGCAGGTACTCCCGCAGGCCTCTTCTGGAATCCGCCACCAGAGGACCGAAGTCGGCGCTGTAGCGGGAGGTGATCTCCAGATTCCGGGCCAGGAGCCGAAACTGGGGATGCTCGATCTTCTCCGTCATCAGGAGCACCGCCATGCCCACATCCCCGGTGATGCGGCTCTCTGCTTCGCATTCCTCCAGGGCGGTGCGCAGGGGATCGTCCAGATAGCGGCTGATCTGTCCCAGGATCCCCGCCAGTTCGCCACCCGTGACGCTGTAGTTTCCCAGAAAGTCCAGAAATTTCATCAGGTTGCTCTCCACGATGCGGTTTGCTTCGGCCTTCCCGGCGATGAGCACCATCTGCAAAGCCCACCAGCCAAGGACACCGCCCGCCAGTCCCGCCGCAAACCCGTAAAGGGGTGTCAGGGACAGAAAAAAGAGCAGCCCCAAGGCGCATTTGCATGCGATCCACAGCTCCGGCACCAGGTGGGGAAAGCGCTTTTTCAGACCACTGTATTCCAGATCCCGGTCGATGCGGATCAGCAGGGAGGAGCTGCCGGCGGCATCCTGCAGAGCCTTTCTGCGCTGCATCCGAAACTTCCTGCCGTGCTCCCCGAGGCTCTCCGCCTGGCGCTCCAGAAAGGCCCGGAGCCCCCTGGCCCCCCGAAGGGAGGCAAAGCCGGAAAGACATCCGGCAAACAGCAGGAGAAAAACAAGTGCCTGTTCAAAAGATCCGGTCATACAAAAGCTCCTTTCGGTCCTCGTCCCAGCCCCGGCACCGAAGCACCCGGCTGACCCGGTAGTTTTTCATGAAGATGAGGGTCTGGAAGCAGTCCATCATCCGCATGAGTTCGTTGCGGGAGTAACTGCTCTCATACATGGCATAGTCCACCAGCTTGTCCGCGGCCCGCTCCGGAGAAGAGGAGTGGATGGTGCCGGCACAGAGCTGACCGGTGCAGGCAGCGTTCAGCAGATACAGCGCCTCGGCGCCCTTGATCTCTCCGATGATGAAGCAGTCCACATCCATGGTCAGACCCGCGATGCTGATGGCCTTCAGGTCGTAGGAGACCTTGCCCTCCGCGGTCTGGGGGACGGAGTGGAGGAACATGGTATCCGGGTGAAACTGTGTGGTGAGCTCATCCGCCTGCTGCACCACCAGAACGGACAGATCGTCCGGCAGGGTCTCCTTCAGCGCGTTGAGAAGCGTCGTCTTGCCGGAGGAATTCCCGCCGCAGATCAGGGTGGATCTGCTGCGAAACAACCGGATCAGTGCTTCGGCACAGGGCTGCTCCATCATGCCGGCCTCCACCAGGTCCCGCATCTGCGGAAAGTGCTTCGGTACCTTCCGAATGCACAGATAGGGCTCCCGGTAGGTGTTCACCAGGGGCATGGAGAGGGTAAAGCGCAGGATGAACTCCGGATGGGATTCGGTGTCCGTAAAGCGCTGAATGGCATTCAGATTGGAGATGCTCACCTGATTCTTGGTGGCCGCATAGTCCACAAACTGCCGGTATTCCTTTTCCGAGGAGAAGGAGACTCGTGCATCCATCCGTTTCCCCTCCCGCTTGATCCGGATGCGGTCATAGCCTATGACCCGGATGTCCGAGATGAGCGGGTCGTCGATGAGGGGGCTCAGGACCGAATACCCGAAGATATACTGTGCAAAGTCCTCCAGAAGCTGCGCGGCATCCTCCTGCGGAAGCAGGTATTTTTCCGAGATGTGGTGCCTTGCGTCCGCCAGAAAGGCCTCTTTTTCCATACCGCCGCGACGAAGCTGCAGAAGCTGTGTCTGTTTTTGCGATAGATAATCCCCTACCAGGCGCTGCAAAAGCTCGCCCCGGGAAGCCGTATCCGTCATGATCTTCCTCCCCCGTGTCCGGGTTTTGATCTTTGAAAAGAATCTTTGAAAAGAATCTTTGAAAAAACGCGTTCTTTGCCTGGAAAAGTTTGGCCGAAAGGCCCTGACCGGTGAATGCCGCACCGGAGTGAGCCCCACTTTAGCGCAGGCGAAACCCAAAGTCAAGGTCGTTTCGGCAGGTTCTTCAATTTCGGCGAAATGCACGAAAAGGAACGGAGTAAAATGTGACAAAAAATCCCGGATCCCGCACCGGATCAGATGTTTCAGCGTTGTGGAAAATGACGAAACCCCTGTTAAGGAGAGCCGGAGCGGGGAGCCGGCAGCGCATCCCGGCATTTTCCATGCATCGGAAGGAGCCGGCGGACGCGCTGAAAAAAAGAGGGATACTTGTATCGGAAAAGAGATTTTGATAAAATAAATTCCGTATAGGGTCTGATGAAATGACCGTATTCGGGAGAAAGGAAAGCCATGACGATTTCACTTTGCATGATCGTAAAGAACGAAGAAGCGGTGCTGGACCGCTGTCTGGGAAGCATTGCGGATCTGATGGACGAGATCGTGATCGTAGACACCGGCTCCACGGACCGGACGAAGGAGATCGCGTCGAAGTACACGGACAGGATCTACGATTTCGAATGGATCGGAGATTTTTCCGCAGCGCGAAACTTTGCTTTTTCCAAGGCCACCATGGATTATATCTACTCCGCCGATGCGGACGAGGTGGTGGATGCCGTAAACCATGAGCGATTCCGGCTGCTGAAGGAGAAGCTCCTGCCGGAGATCGATCTGGTCCAGATGAAATACGGCAATCAGCTGCAGTATTCCACGGTCTACAATTTCGATGAGGAATACCGCCCGAAGCTCTTTAAGCGCCTTCGTCCCTTCGTGTGGGAGGAGCCGGTCCATGAGCAGGTGCGTCTCAATCCCGTGATCTACGACAGTGACGTGGTCATCACCCATATGCCCCAGGGGAGCCATGCCGGCCGGGATCTGAAGATCTTCCGGGAAAAGACCGCAGGGGGCGAGCAGCTCTCAAGACGCCTCTTTGACATGTATGTGCGGGAGCTGTTCCTGGCAGGGGACGAGGAGGACTTCCGGGGAGCGAAGAAATACTTCCTGGCTGCGGCGGCAGATACCTCCCGCAGCAGCGACGAGGTCCGGGAGGCCTGCCTGGTGGTGGCCCATGCGGCGGAGCTGGCGGGAGATACCGTCACCTTCTTTAAGTACATCGTGAAGCTCATGGCGGACGATCCCAGCTCCGAAACCTGCATCGAACTGGGCCGCTTTTATGAAAAACAGAAGGACTATGAGGAGGCCGCCATCTGGTATTACAATGCAGCCTTCGAGACGACCCCCATCGTGCGGATGGCTTCCGCCAACGCGGACGCCGCCGGCGGTCTGAAGAGAGTCTATGAGGCCATGGGCATGCCCGAGGCCGCCGACTCCTTCCTGCAGGATATCGCAAACCGCATGAACCTCACGGCGGGGCTGTCATAGCCATCGAAGACCGGATGGATGTCCGGGTCAAAGAAAGGATTTTATATGAACTGGGAAGAAAATGTGCGCCGCGTGGTCCCCTATGTTGCGGGGGAACAGCCGAAGGATGCCGGCGTGATCAAATTAAATACCAATGAATGTCCCTATCCTCCCGCGCCCGGTGTATCCCGCCTGGCGCGGGAATTTGAGACTGCGGATCTTCGGCTCTATCCCGCTCTGGACGCATCTCCTTTGTCGGATGCCCTGGCGGAGCGCTACGGCGTGAGCAGGGACCGGGTGTTCGTGGGAGTCGGATCGGACGATGTGCTGTCCATGATCTTCCTCACCTTCTTTAACTCCCACCGCCCGGTGCTCTTTGCGGATGTCACCTATTCCTTCTATGATGTCTGGGCATCGGTATATCACATCCCCTACCGCCAGATCCCCCTCCTTCCGGATTTTCATCAGGACATCCCGGCGTATCTGTCGGGGGAGGCCGGCGGCATCGTCATCGCCAATCCCAACGCCCCCACGGGGCTTTCCGAGGATCTGCCCGATATCGAGCGCATTTTGCAGGCCAACCCCGGATGCGTGGTGGTGGTGGATGAAGCCTATGTGGACTTTGGCGGCACCAGCGCCCTGCCCCTTCTGGAAACCTACGACAACCTCCTGGTGGTCCAGACCTTCTCCAAGTCCAGATCCATGGCGGGGATGCGCATCGGCTTCTGCATCGGCAGCGAAAAACTCATCGGATACTTAAATGACGTGAAATTCTCCATCAATTCCTACACCATGAACCGGCCGTCCCTGGTGTGCGGCGCGGAGGCCGTGCGGGATGAGGAGTACTTCCAAAAGACCGTGGCAAAGGTGGTATCCACCAGAGAGCGGGCAAAGAAAGAACTCACCGCCCTGGGCTTTTCCTTCCCGGATTCGGATGCCAATTTCCTCTTTGCCACCCACCGGGAGATCCCCGCACAGGACCTGTATGAATACCTGCGGGATCGGAAAATCTACGTCAGACACTGGAACAAACCCAGGATCGAAAACTACCTGCGGATCACCGTGGGAACGGATGAACAGATGGAAGCCCTCTATGCGGCGCTTCGGGAAAGGATTGCGAAAGCATGATCAGTTTGCTGAAAAAATACGGATATCTCTGGATCTTTCTGCTCTCCATGGTCCCTCTGGTGGAGCTGCGGGGTGCCATCCCCGCGGCCTATATCTACAAGGCGAATGACCCGGGCTTTAACCTGGTGCTGGCCTATATCATCATTGCCGTGGGAAATATGATCCCCGTGCCCATCATCTTCTTCTTTGCCAGAAAGGTGCTGGAGTGGGGAGCGGACAAGCCCGTCATCGGGAAGTTCTTCACCTTCTGCCTGGAAAAAGGCCACAAGGGAGGAGAAAAGCTGAAATCCAAAGCGGGGAAGGGTCTCTTTGTGGCCCTGATGTTCTTTGTGGGGATCCCTCTTCCCGGAACCGGGGCCTGGACCGGCACTCTGGCCGCCAGCATCCTGGATATGGATTTTAAGTCCAGCGTCCTGGCCGTGATCTGCGGCGTGGCCCTGGCGGCCATCATCGTCAGTGTGGTGTGCCTCCTGGGCTTCGGGGCCTGGCTTGGCATCGCGGGGTGACGGGATGGAAGCCTATTCCGGATTTGCCCAGGTTTATGACGAACTGATGTCGGATGTCCCTTACGAGGACTGGCGTGACCGCATCTGCGACGCCATCGCCTCCTTCGGCATCAGCCGTCCGGTGCGGGATGCCGCGGACGCTCTGGAATCCGAGCGCAATCTGGTGCTGGACCTTGGGTGCGGCACCGGTACCATGACCAGACTCCTCTATGAAAAAGGCTATGATGTCTTCGGTGTCGACGCCTCGGAGGAGATGCTGGCAGCGGCATCGGAAAAGAGCCGGGCAGCAGGGGAGGAGATCCTCTACCTGTGCCAGGACATGCGGGAGCTGGATCTGTACAGCACCGTGGGCACCGTGGTCAGCGTCTGCGACAGCCTGAATTACCTGTTAGATCCTGCGGATCTTCGTCAGACCTTTTCCCTGGTTCACAAATTCCTCTATCCCGGGGGCCTCTTTGTCTTTGACTGCAACACCGATCACAAATACCGGGACATCATCGGAGAATCCACCATCGCGCAAAACTACGAGGACTGCAGCTTCATCTGGGAAAACTGGTACGATGAAGAAGCGCGGATCAACTGCTACGATCTGACCTTCTACCTCCAGAACCCGGACGGATCCTACCGCCGCTTTGAGGAGACCCACTACCAGAGGGGCTTTGAAGATACCGAGATCCGGAGCCTCCTGCAGGATACCGGCTTTTCCATCTGCGCCTTCCTGGACTCCGATACCGGAGCGCCTCCCACCCCGGAGACCCAGCGGCTCTATGTGGTGGCCCGGGCGGAGAAATAACTCAACACACACAGGAGAAATGACCATGACCTACGACAGCATCATTTTCGACGTGGACGGAACCGTCTGGAACTCCACCAACGTCGTGGAACAGGCCTGGAACCGCGCTCTGGCGGAATCCGGCTATGAAACCCGCGTCACCGCCAAGGACCTCCAGGGGCTCTTTGGCCTGCCCATGGACGAGATCATCCGCCGCGTCCTTCCCGGCTGCACCCAGGAGGAGATCGACCGCTTCACCCCCCTGTGCTATCACTACGAGCACACCTTCCTGGATGAACAGGGCGGGGAGATCTACGACGGCTTCTGCGACATGATCCGGGAGCTGGCAAAAAAGTACCCCCTCTTTGTGGTGAGCAACTGCCAGTCCGGCTACATCGAGCTCATGTACGAAAAATCCGGCCTGGGTTCCTATTTTAAAGACCAGCTCTGCTTTGGGGACAACGGCCTCTACAAAGCCGCCAACCTGCGGCAGATCATCGAAAAGCACGGCCTCAAGAATCCCGTCTACGTGGGGGACACCGTCATGGACGAGGAAGCCTGCGACGAGGCCGGGATCCCCATCATTTACTGCGCATACGGCTTCGGGAAGGCAAACCACCCCGTGGCCGTCATCGATGCTCCCATGGACCTTCTGAAGGTCCTGGAATAACACACATCCAAGGAGAGACCATGGACTATATCGTGAGCGCCACCGCCGGGAACGCCCAGATCAGGTGTTTTGCCTGCACTGCCCGGGACCTGGTGGAAAAGGCCAGACAGCTCCACAACACCAGCCCTGTCATGACCGCGGCCCTGGGGAGGCTTCTCATCGCCGGAGCCATGATGGGGAGCACCATGAAGGGAGAAAAGGATCTTCTCACCCTGCAGATCGCCGGGGACGGCCCCGCAAAGGGCCTCACCGTCACGGCGGACAGCGCGGGACATGTGAAGGGATATGCCAATGTGCCGGATGTGATCCTGCCTGCCAAGGCAAACGGGAAGCTGGACGTGTCCGGAGCCATCGGCGCCGGCATGCTGGGGGTGATCCGGGACCTGGGACTGAAAGAACCCTACGCCGGCCATGTCCCTCTCCAGACCGGAGAGATCGCAGAGGACCTGACCTACTATTTCGCGGCCTCCGAACAGATCCCCTCCTCCGTGGGCCTGGGGGTTTTGATGAACAAAGACAACACCGTCTCCTGCGCCGGGGGATTCATCATCCAGCTCCTGCCCTTTGCCACGGATGAGACCATCGCCCGATTGGAGGAAAATCTCCGGAAGATCCCCAGCGTGACACAGATCCTTTCGGAGGGAGCCACCCCCGAGGACCTGCTCCGGAGAGTCCTGCAGGGGATGGAGATCGAATTTCAGAGCACCCTCCCCTGCGAGTACCGCTGCGACTGCTCCGCAGAGCGCATCGAACGGGCCCTCATCAGTCTGGGCAGGAAGGAACTGCAAAACCTCATAGACGAGGGCAGGGAAGTGGAGATCTGCTGCGAATTCTGCGGCAGCAGATACACCTTTTCCGTAGAGGAGATGAAGGCGCTTTTGCAAAAGGCGACCCGGGCCTAGGGGGCGAAAGGAGAGAGTATGACAAAAGAGGAAGTGCTGCGGCTTATCAAGGAAGAGGATGTGGAATTCATCCGCCTTCAGTTTACGGACATTCTGGGGAATCTCAAAAACATCGCCGTGACGGCCAAACAGTTGGACAGGGTCCTCACCAGAGGATGCAAATTCGATGCGGCGGCTGTGGACGGAACCGGGACCATCGGGTCTCTCGGCTCCGAGCGCCTGCTGGCACCGGACTATGATACCTTTGCCATCTTTCCCTGGAGACCGCAGCAGGGCCGGGTGGCCAGACTCTTTTGCAACGTGCTGATGCCCGACGGGAAACCCAATCCCGCGGATGTCAGAAGCGTGCTGGAGCGGGTGTGCAAGGAGGCGGCCGAAAAGGGATACCGGCTGGAGGTGGGGCCGGAGTGTGAGTTCTTCCTCTTTGACACCGACGAAAATACCTATCCCACCGTCACCACCCATGAGCAGGCGGGATACTTTGACGTGGGCCCTATGGACGGGGGCGAAAACGCCAGACGGGACATCGTCCTGAACCTGGAGGAGATGGGGGTGGACATCGTGGCCTCCCACCACGAGCAGGCACCGGCTCAGCACGAGATCGACCTGGCCCACGAGGAGGCCCTGCACGCCGCGGACAATATCCAGACCTTCCGGCTGGCGGCCCGGACCATCGCCCGCAGACACGGCCTTCATGCCACCTTTATGCCCAGACCCCGGGAGGAGGAGAACGGCTCCGGCATGCATTTAAACTTTTCCGTGCATGTGGGGGAGAAGAATCTTTTCGGGGACGGAGAGGACGCCATGGGGCTTTCCAGAGAGGCCTACTGGTTCATGGGAGGCGTCATGAAGCACCTGCGTGCCATCTGCGCCGTCACCAATCCCCTGGTGAATTCCTACAAAAGACTCCTGCCCGGTGCGGGAGCACCTTTTTATATCGCCTGGAGCTGCCGAAACCGGAATCAGATGTTTCGGATCCCTGCCACCATGCAGGATGAGGGGACCCGCATTGAGCTTCGAAGCCCCGACACTGCCTGCAACCCGTACCTGGCCCTGGCCCTTTGCCTGGCAGCAGGCCTGGAGGGGATCCGGGAGCAGACCGGCCCCATGCCGGCGCTGGATGAGGATCCTGCAAAGATCTCCTTGGAGGAGCTGCGGGAGAGAAAGATCGAACGGCTCCCCAAGACCCTTTTGGAAGCGGTGGAGGAATTTGAGCGTGATCCCTTTGTCCGCCGCGTGTTGGGGGATGCCATCACGGACCGGTATGCAAAGATCAAGCGCGCGGAGTGGGAAGCATATCACAGCCATGTGTCCGACTGGGAGCTGCAGGAATATCTGAAGAAATACTAAGGATCGGATGGGAAACCTGATCATCGCACTTCCGAAGGCGGAGGATGCCAAAAAACTGAAGAGTATCCTGGGGCGGAGCGGATATGAGATCACCGGGATCTGCACCACCGGGGCTCAGGCCAGCGCCATGATGGACGGCATCGGCGGTGGGATCCTGATCTGCGGATACAAGCTGCAGGACATGGTCTATTCGGAGCTTCTGCCGGATCTGCCGCCGGATTTCGAGATGCTGCTGGTGGCGTCCCGCACGCTTTTAAAGGAAAGCGGCGGGGGCGGCCTGGTCTGTCTGGAGATCCCCTTTCGTTCGGAGGACCTGATCTCCACCGTGGACATGATGTCCAGAGAACAGGACAGACGCCGGCGGGAAAAGCGCTTTCAGCGCACCAGACGCACGCCGGAGGAGGAGCGTTACATCCGGGAGGCGAAGGAGCTTTTGATGGCGCGCAATCACCTGACGGAGGATGCGGCCCATCGGTATCTGCAGAAAAGAAGCATGGAGAGCGGGACGAATCTGGCAGAGAGCGCCCGGATGATCCTGACACTCTTAAAAGGATAGGGGAGATCCGAATGAAATTCACGAAAATGGAAGGCTGCGGCAACGATTATATCTATGTGGACGGCGGGGCATACCCCATGGATCCGGCGAAGAAACCGGACCTGGTGCGGAGACTCTCCGACAGGCATTACGGCATCGGCGGCGACGGCGTGATCTTCATCAATCCGGTGCCGGACGGCAGTGCGGATTTTGAGATGGAGATGTGGAATGCGGACGGGACCCGGTCCCAGATGTGCGGAAACGGGATCCGGTGCGTTGCGAAGTTCGTCTACGACAAGGGCATGACGGACAAAAAAAGCCTGCGCATCGTCAGCGCGGGCAGCGTAAAGCTCCTGGAGCTTTATACGGAAAAAAACCATGATGGGAAAGAAACGGTGCGGACCGTGCGGGTGGATATGGGTGCCCCCATTCTGGAGGCGGGGCGGATCCCCGTGGACGCGGCAAAGACCGGAGCCCCTTCGGAGACGGACGAAACGGGACGCCTGGTGGATGCGCCCATCTGCGTGCGCGGCGGGACCTACCGGATGACCTGTGTGTCCATGGGCAATCCTCATGCGGTGATGTTCGTAGAGGATACGGAAAAGTTCCCGCTGGAGCTGGTGGGACCTGCTTTTGAGCATCATGAAGCATTCCCGGAGCGGGTCAATGCGGAATTTGTCCATGTGAGAAACCGCAGCGAAGTGGACATGCGGGTCTGGGAGAGAGGCACGGGGGAAACCCTGGCCTGCGGCACCGGCGCCTGTGCGGTGGGGGTGGCCTGCGTCCTGAACGGACTGACGGAAGAGACCGTGACGGTTCATCTAAGGGGCGGGGATCTGGAGATCCGCTACGACCGGGATGCGGACAGGGTCTATATGACGGGCCCTGCCGTGACGGTCTTTGAAGGGGAAGTAAAGGTCTGAGCTTCACCCCTGTTTTCTGCGGACCAGATCATCCACAAAGCTCTGGGGGCTGGGGGGAAGGGCAAAGCCCTCTTCGGAGTCCCCGGGCGTGGCTTCTTCGGAAGGGGCTTTCTCGG
The DNA here is from genome assembly GCA_017543485.1 of Lachnospiraceae bacterium. Taxonomy (GTDB): domain Bacteria; phylum Bacillota; class Clostridia; order Lachnospirales; family Lachnospiraceae; genus AC2028. The sequence continues at coordinate 11,892 of JAFYFY010000148.1, forward strand.
AAGCGGCTTCTTCCGCAGGCTGCGCCGGCGGTCCGTAGGAATATTCATACCATTTGACGATGCTGGTCTGCCGTTTTCCGTCGGGCTGACGGAGAACGATCTTTTGCTTGATCTTTTTTGCCATACCTGTCTTTTGTCATTCCCGTATCGGGAGAGCGTTATCCGCGTTTTGCCACAAAGAGGGTGCCCACCTTTTTGCCAGCCGCGATGTCATAGAGGGCTTCCGGACGGCTGCCGTTTGTCACGATGCAGTTGATGCCCTGGGAGGTGGTGAGCTCCGCGGCCTGAAGCTTGGTGCGCATGCCGCCGGTACCGCGTCTGGAACCCGCACCCCCGGCTAGGGAATAGGTGGTCTCGTCGATGGTCTCGATCCGGTCGATGAGCTGTGCGTTTTTGTACAGTCTCGGATCGGAATCATAGAATCCGTCGATGTCGGAAAAGATCACCAGAAGGTCCGCCCCGCACAGGACGGAGACCACGGCGGAGAGCATATCATTGTCGCCGAAGAGCTTTTCCTCCGACTCGATCTCGGTGTAGCTCACGGAGTCGTTCTCGTTGATGATGGGGATGATCCCCTGCTCCAGAAGCGCCTCCAGGGTGTTGGAGATGTTTTCCTTCTTTTCCTCCTGCCGGATGTCCTCCGCGTTTAACAGGATCTGGGCCACGGTTTTGTTGAAATACCCGAAGAATTTGTCGTAGAGGAACATGTTCTCGCACTGTCCTACGGCGGCCGCTGCCTGCTTCATCCGAAGCTCGGTGGGCTTGCCGGGCAGGTGCATCTTATTGGCACCCACGGCGATGGCCCCGGAGGAGACCAGGACGATCTCGTTGCCCAGGTTGTGGATATCCGAGAGCACCATGGCCAGGCGCTCAAAGCTTCTTAAGTTGCTGTTTCCCAGTTCGTTGGTCAGGGTGGAGGTTCCCACCTTGACGACGATGCGTCTTTTCTTGATGGACATCTGCTTGACCGCCGGCAGGTACCGGCCTCTCCTTTCGGGCTTTTGTTTCAAGGTACGAATAGCATTTTAACGCAAAGTCCCGGGAAGCACAACCAAAAAAGTGCCCTTCCTTTCGGAAAGGCACTTTTCTATCTGTATGGGATCAAATGTCAGGTCAGATTACTTCTTTGCGCCGTTGACAGCATCCTTGAGGCCCTGGCCAGCCTTGAAACGGGGAGACTTCTTAGCGGAGATCTTGATCTCCTTGCCGGTCTGAGGGTTGCGGCCCTTTCTTGCAGCCTTCTTCACAACATCAAAGGTACCGAATCCAACCAGCTGAACCTTGTCGCCCTTCTTGAGTGCCTTGGTCACGGTGTCGGTGAAAGCTCTCAGAGCAGCGTCAGCATCTTTCTTGGAAAGCTTGGACTCCTTAACGATCGCATCTACCAATTCGCCTCTGTTCATGATGATCCTCCTCTTTGATCTACATATGGGATGCACACATCCCTGGCTACGCCATATATGGTAACGCATTCCCCGCGTATTGTCAACGCAAAACCCAGATTTCACGCGGTTTTTTTGGGATGGGGAAAAGGCATCTCCCGCCGGATCTGGGATTTGACAGACTGTCATTGCCAAAAGAGTCAAAAGCGGGCTTTCCCGCGTTTATTCTGATATAATATCAGGTACGTGGAAAGTGGTCCGTGTTCGGTCAAAAGGGCCCACCAGGAGAAAACAAAGGAGGGATGTACATGAACGGAAAAAGTTTTCGAATGCGTCTTCGAAGGGCGTGGGGGCTGTTCCTTAGCCTGGTCCTGGTGCTGGGGTGCATCGGGGCGATGCCCATGAAGGCGAAGGCAGATCATAGCCTGACGCTGCAAGTGACTTTTCGGGACAACTATGATCCTGTTCAGGGAAAGGTGCAGTATTCCAAGGACGGGACCAACTGGACGGATGTGACTGCCAGCATGGCGGCTGCGCAGGACATCGGATATCAGGATGGTCAGAGGCTCCATGTGCGGATCGTTCCGGGCGAGGGATACGGGATCGACTGGACAGGGATCCATCTGGTGGTCGACAGAGCTGATATCACCAATGAGAACGGAGTCCAGGGCGGACTCATGGGCAGTAACGGCTACGAGATCGGGGACGTGGAAAGCGTCGTGCTGGAGAGCGTGGAATTCCATCAGGGCGGCGGCGTTGATCCCGGCCAGGGCGGCGGTCAGCCCGGACCCGGCGGTGATGACTTTGCGGTGATCACCATGCACAGCGGCGGTTTTATCTGGACAGGCATCCCCATGGTCTATGAGGACTGGTTTCAGTACAATGAGGATGGAACCATCGATTGGGATACCAGTGACTCCTGGCAGCGCTGCACGATCTCTCTGAACGAGAACGGAGAGAACGCGGATTTCTATCACAATAATAATGTGTCCAACACGGACGAGATCCGTTATGCCGCAAAGGAGGGACAGACACCGGGACAGGAAACCGTGGATGTCACCTTTGGATGCAACTGGTCGGACAGATTTGTTGATGTTGTGAATATCAACGGCACAGAGTATGACATCAAACAACGTTCGGGCCTTGATTATGATAACCGCAGGAGCTGGCTGGAGCATTTTTCCTTTGAGTACCGCAATCAGTCCATCTCCTTTACGATCCCGGATGTGCCGGCGAACATTGGTGCTGACGGAAAGGCACATCTGGATATCACCGTGGATCTTCGGCCCATCACCGAGCCGGAGTGCTTCATCGGAAACTTCCTCTGGAGTGCGGATCCCGCCAGAGAGGGAGATGATATCTACATCGGCAATTCCCAGGTAGAGCTCATCAAAGTCACCTATCCCGAGAGTGAGAGGGATGGCGAGTACGTCTTTGATGCGGAGACACTGGCGGCTGAGTCGCAGCTGCCCAGAGACCAGAAGAGAGCCGAATATGTGACCTACGGCAAGGATAACAGCACCGATTTCGAGAACGGCGAGATGGTCCTTCCCGAAGGCTCCTGGGTCACCATGAAGATCTACCCGGAGTACGGCCATCAGGTGGTGGCCTTCCATGTGAACGGCACCGACGTCAGGGCGGAGAATGAGATCGGCGTCTTCTCCTTTAAGATCGGCAAGGGCAATTTCCACATCGGCGCGGAAGTGGCACCGGTGGAGGATGAGGTAAGGGCAGAGGCCCAGAGCATCAGCGGCGGCGGCATCACCATCGGCGGCGGCGAGATGAACGGCGGAACCGCCAGACTCGACGTGGGCGATGCGAACGTGAGCGAAGCACAGGTCGCTTCCTTTGAAAACGCGGCGGAAGGCATGCAGGTGGGAGAGATCCTGGACATCTCCCTGTTTAACACGGTGTACCAGGGCTCCGCAGAGCACACCTGGGATACCCCCGTCAACAATCTGAACGCGGATGCCACCGTCACGCTGGAACTGGAAGAGGCTCCGGCCGGCGAAGAGGTGGCCGTGATCCACGAAAAGCATGACGGCACCTTTGAGACCATCCCCGCACAGTACGACCCGGAGACCAAGACCGTTTCCTTCCGGACGAAGAGCTTTTCCAATTTCGCCATCGCGATAAGGGGACAGGCTGATCCGGCGGCAGTGAATGAGGTAGCGGCAGGCGGATTCCTTGGGAACCTCTATCAGATGACCCTGGGACGTGAGCCGGATGCGGAGGGCACTGAGTACTGGATGAACAGACTGACCTCCAGAGAGGTCTGTGCGACGGAGCTGGTATTTGGCTTCTTAAACAGCCCGGAATACCGGTCGCAGGAAAAGACGGATGAAGAGTATGTGCAGGAACTGTACCGGATCTTCCTGGGAAGAGAAGCGGATGCGGAAGGTCTGGCCTACTGGACAGGCATGCTGGCACAGGGGACTTCCAGAGATGCCGTGGCTGCGGGATTTGCAAATTCCGCGGAATTCACAGGCTGCTGTGAGGAGATGAACATCGCCCAGGGCACCGTGGAACCTGACGGCACCGTGGTTTATAACCCGTTGGTCTTCCTGTTCGTGCAGAACTGCTATGATGTGACCCTTGGCAGATGGGGAGAGGGCAGCGGTGTCAATTACTGGTCCTACCTGCTGAACAAGGGGCAGATGGATTTCCGGGGTGTGGCGGAGTTCTTTGTCCACTCGGAGGAGTTTACGGCGAAGAATCTGGATGACGGAGCATATGTCACGGTGCTTTACCAGATGTTCCTGGGCAGAACCCCCGATGCGGATGGACTGGCTTATTGGACCGGGGTCCTGGAGAGACAGGAACTGACCAGAGACGATCTGCTGACGGGATTTGCGGATTCTCCCGAATTTGAAGCGCTGATCGCGCAGTTCGGACAGGGATGATGTAAGCCGTTACTGTTTCGGAACGCGGCGGAAGGAGACCTTTCCCTCGGGGGAGGTCTCCTTTACATAGGTGTACTGCGGAGCTCCGTTTTCAGAGCTCCGTTTTTCTTCTGCATATGCGGCCAGTTCTGTTTCAATGCGCCGGAGCGAAACGGGGTAGGTGAGCTGTGCGCGGATCTGTTCCGGCGTGCACCCCTGATCCGCCAGGTGCCGGATGGCACCTCTGGCGGCCACATCGAAGGTCATATCCGAAAGGGCCTTTGCGAAATAAGGATTGTTTTCCATTTTGTCACCGATTGTAGTAAAATTACCTTTATGGATATCTTAACACACCACGGGATGACAGCAAAAGAGGAATGGGATGAGGAAGCATAAAAAGGTATGGACAGCCGTGTTTCTGGCGGCGGTGCTGGGAATGGCAGTGCTTGGGGGCTGCGGGGCAAAGAAGCCGCAGCTGCCGGTAAAGACGGAGGAAGTACAGGTCCGGATCCCCGGCATGGAGGGGGAGGTCCGGCTGGCCTATCTCTCGGACCTTCATATCATCGCCATGAGCGATCAGGTGTCGGAAGCGGATGCTGCCACGGTGGAGGGACGGATCGGCTGGGCGGCGTATGAAGGTACCTCTTCGGCGGAGCAGTGGCCGGGCTGGGTGGATACCCTGAACGGCAGCGGCGCGCAGATGATCCTTTTCGGAGGCGACATGGTGGATTTTGCCTCGGAGGAGAATCTGCGGATCCTGCAAAGCGGTATGGAGGGTCTGAAAAAACCCTGGATGTACATCCGGGCGGATCACGATGCCGAGCCCTTTTATCTGTCGGGAGTGAGCAAAGAGGACAGCACCTCTTATCAGAACCGGATCGGGGCCCAGGAGGATGTCTTTGTCAGTGAGTTTCCGGATTTTGTCATCGTGGGGTGGAACAATTCCACCTCTAAGCTGACACCGGCTGGGATGGAGCGCATCCGGGGGGCCGCGGATACGGGGAAGCCCCTGATCCTGCTGACCCATGTTCCCATCGATCCGGTGGCGGATACCAGCCTGTCGGACGCATCCAGAGCGGTTTTTCAGGACCGGGCTCTGGTCTGGGGATTCGGGGACTGTTACTACAAGCCGGACGACTCCCCAGAGGGAGCGGCCACCAGGGAGCTCCTGGAGATGATCTACTCCCCGGACAGTCCCTTTACCGAAATTCTGTGCGGACATCTCCATCTGACCTGGGACGGAATGGTCTCGGAGCATGTACATCAGCACGTTTTTTCCGCAGCCTTTGACCGCACCATGGGGATCATCACGGTGAGCGGAGAGGAGACACCATGACTGTACCGGAGAAAAGGAGGATGCCATGAAGCCGTTTACACTCGGAAATACCGGGATCGTCACCGTTCAGAATGCCTTCGGAGCCCTGCCCGTTCAGCGGGCCGACCTGGAAACCGCGGTGCGGATTCTGAGAAGGGCCTATGAGGGCGGGATGACCTATTTTGACACCGCCAGAGCCTACAGCGACAGTGAGGAAAAGATCGGGGCTGCCTTTGGGAACCTGGGGATCCGGGACCGGATCTTTATCGCTACCAAGACTGCCGCCAAGACCCCGGAGGACTTCTGGAAGGACCTGGAGACCTCTCTTCGAAACCTCCGGACGGACTATATCGATGTCTATCAGCTCCATATGGCGCCCCAGTGCTTTCGCCCCGGGGACGGCACCGGCATGTATGAATGCATGCAGGAGGCCAAGGACAAGGGTCTGATCCGGCATATCGGCATCACGGCCCACAAGATCGCCGTGGCGGAGGAGATCGTACAGAGCGGCCTTTATGAGACGCTCCAGTTCCCTTTTTCCTATCTGGCATCGGACCGGGATCTGGCGCTGGTGAAGGCCTGCACGGAGAAGGGCATGGGCTTTATCGCCATGAAGGGACTGGCAGGAGGGCTCATCTCCAATGCGGAGGCCGCCATGGCCTGGATGCTGCAGTATCCCGCACTGCCCATCTGGGGAGTCCAGCGGGAGAGCGAGCTGGAGGAGTGGCTGGCCTTTATGGAAAAGCCCCCCGTGCTGACGGAAGAAATCCGGGCCTTTATCGAAGAGGAAAACAGATCCCTGGCAGGAGATTTTTGCCGGGGCTGCGGATATTGTATGCCCTGCCCCAAGGGGATCAAGATCAACAACTGCGCACGGATGAGCCTGATGCTGCGCCGGGCGCCCTCGGAATCGTGGCTCTCGGAGTACTGGCAGACGGAGATGGAGCGGATCGAGGAGTGCATCGGATGCAGACAGTGCACGGCGCACTGCCCTTATGAGCTGAACACGCCGGAGCTTCTCCGGAAGAATCTGGAGGATTATCGCAGAGTCCTGGCGGGAGAGGTGCAGGTATCGTGAAACTGAAGGAGATAAAACCGGGACAGTCCGCGGCGGTGAGTGCCGTGGGGGGAGAGGGAGCTCTCAGGCAGCACTTTCTGGACATGGGGGTGATCCCCGGTGCGGAAGTGACCGTGATCAAGCTGGCTCCCATGGGAGATCCCATGGAGCTGCGGATCCACGGATATGAACTGACCCTGCGGATGGCGGATGCGGAGAAGATCGAGGTGACGCCCCTGCCTGACGGCGCCGCACAGAAGGCGGAACACCCGAAAACAGCCCCCATGGCACACCCGGGACTGGGAGAGGAGGGCAGATTCCACCCCAAGGGAAGCGGAAACCCGCTGCCGGAGGGGACGAAGCTCACCTTTGCCCTGGTGGGAAATCAGAACAGCGGAAAGACCACGCTGTTCAATCAGCTGACGGGATCGAATCAGCATGTGGGGAACTTCCCCGGCGTGACGGTGGACCGAAAGGACGGAGCCCTGCGGGGGCAGGAAAACACCCTCATCACCGACCTGCCCGGGATCTATTCCATGTCCCCCTACTCCAGCGAGGAGCTGGTGTCCCGGGATTTCGTGCTGAAGGAGAAGCCCTGCGGCATCATCAACATCGTGGATGCCACGAATATCGAGCGGAATCTGTATCTGACCATGCAGCTCCTGGAGATGAACGTTCCCATGGTGGTGGGCCTCAATATGATGGACGAGCTCCGGGGCAACGGCGGCACCGTGGATGTGAATGCCATGGAGGCCATGCTGGGAGTCCCCGTGGTGCCCATCTCCGCGGCGAAGAACGAGGGCGTGGACGAGCTGGTGCGCCATGCGGTGCACATCGCCAAATACAGAGAATGCCCTCAGGAACAGGACTTTTGCGGCGCGGAGGACCATGGGGGAGCTGTTCACCGGGCGATCCACGCGGTGAGCCATCTGGTGGAGGATCATGCCCTGCGGGCGGGACTTCCCACCCGGTTTGCGGCCTGCAAGCTCATCGAGGGGGACGAACAGGTGGAAGCGCAGCTGGCGCTGGACCCCAATGAATCCGAGATGCTGGGACATATCGTCGCCCAGCTGGAGGCGGAGCGGGGGCTGGACCGCAGCGCGGCCATGGCGGAGATGCGCTTTGACTTCATCCGGAAGGTATGCGATGCCTGCGTGGTGAAGCCCCATGAGAGCAAAGAACATCTAAGGAGCAGCCGCATCGACCGGATCCTCACGGGAAAGTACACTGCCATCCCCGTGTTCATCGGCATCATGGCGCTGGTGTTCTTCCTGACCTTCTTCCTCATCGGGCCGTTTCTGCAGGACCTTCTGCAGGCCGGCATCGACGCTCTGGGGGATCTGGCCGGCCGGGGAATGGCAGCGGCCCGGGTCAGCCCCACTCTGCAGAGCCTGATCCTGGACGGGATCTTTGAGGGGGTCGGGACCGTGGTGAGCTTCCTGCCCATCATCGTGATCCTGTTCTTTTTCCTCTCCATTTTAGAGGACGGGGGATATATCGCCAGAGTGGCCTTTGTGATGGACAAGCTCCTTCGCAAGATCGGGCTCTCCGGGCGCAGCATCGTCCCCATGCTCATCGGCTTCGGCTGCACGGTGCCTGCGGTGATGTCCACCCGGACCCTCCCCTCCGAGAGGGACCGGAAGATGACGATCCTGCTGACGCCCTTTATGTCCTGCACCGCCAAGCTCCCCATCTACGGATTCTTTGTCAGTGCCTTTTTCCCGAAGCAAAGCTGGATGATCATCACCGGGCTCTACCTTCTGGGGATCGTCATGGGCGTATTGGTGGCTTTCCTGTACAAAAATACGGTGTTTCGCGGAGAGGCGGTGCCCTTTGTGATGGAGCTGCCAAACTACCGCTTCCCCAGCCCGCAGAACGTGGGAAGGCTTCTGTGGGAAAAGGCAAAGGATTTCCTGCACCGTGCCTTTTCCGTGATCCTCATCGCCACCATCGTGGTGTGGTTTCTGGGACATTTTGATTTCGGCTTCAATCTCACCGAGGATTCGGAGAGCAGCATCCTGGCCGCCCTTTCGGGCCTTCTGGTGCCGCTTATGCGGCCCGCGGGGCTGGGGGACTGGCGGATCATCACATCCCTGATCTGCGGATTTCTGGCCAAGGAGAGCGTGGTATCCGTCATGGAGACCCTCTTTGCCGGCGGTGTGCAGGCCATCGGAGCACTTTCGGCCGCATCCATGCTGGTCTTCAGTCTGCTGTACACCCCCTGCGTGGCGGCCATCGCCGCCATCGGCCGGGAGATGGGCAGAAAATGGGCCCTTCTGACGGTGCTTTGGCAGTGCGGCATCGCCTGGCTGCTGGCGGTGCTTGTGCGGCTCATCGGACTTGCACTTGTGGGATGACGGATCGGTCATCAGGGAGGAAAGCGCCATGATCCTCATCAGGGCGGATGCAAATGAACAGATCGGTACCGGGCATGTGATGCGCTGCCTGTCCGTGGCGGAGGCGCTTCGGGAAAAAGGGGAGGAGGTCCGCTTTCTCACCGCCGATCACAGGGGGGACGGACTTATCACCGCCAGAGGGTTTGAGACGGTCTGCATGGACTCCGGCTACACCCGAATGGAAGAGGAACCGGTACTGCCTGTGATCCGTGAGCTGGCGCCTGGGCTCCTCCTGACGGATTCCTATTATGTGACCCCCGGATATTTTGCGGCCCTGGAGGGAAGCGTCCGGACGGTTTATGTGGATGACGGATACGTATCCTTCGGAAGGCCGGAGGGCATCCTGAATTATCAGATCTATGCGGACCCTGCTTCCTATGACGGATATGAGGAAGATGCGCTGATCCTGGGGCCTTCCTATGCGCCCCTGCGGGAGGCCTTCCGAAAGCTTCCGCCGAGGCAGACGGGGCCGGTGCGGGAGGTGCTGATCACGGCGGGCGGATCGGATCCGGAGCGGATCTCGGTAAAGCTCCTGCGGGAGCTGGTCCCCGGGCGGCCGGGGATGCACTTTCATCTGGTGGTGGGGGCCTTAAATCCGGCCCTGGAGGGGATCCGGGAACTGGCGGATCACCTGGAGCAGGTGACGCTCCATGTCAATGAACGGGATATGGCAGGCCTGATGAGGCGCTGCGATCTGGCGGTGTCCGCAGCGGGCTCCACACTTTATGAGCTCTGTGCATGCGGGACCCCTGCCGTCATCTTCGCCCTGGCGGACAATCAGCTCCCGGCGGTACGGGCTTTTGCAGAGCAGGAGCTCATGGTGAGTGCCGGGGACTGCCGCGGACGCTCCGGTTTTGTTTCGGACCTTTGCGGGCTCTTTGACGAGCTGGCAGCGGATGAGCAAAAAAGAGCGGACTTTTCGAAAAGGATGCAGGAACGGGTGGACGGCTGCGGCGCTAAACGGATCGCGGAGCGTCTGCTGGCGAGCCTTTGCTGAAGGGATATCCGGGAGGCGACATCATGGAGGAACAGAGGATCTTTAAAAAGCTGTCGGGCGTCGGGGTTTTCGGCAATGTCCTGCTGGCAGCATTCAAACTGGCAGCAGGGATCTTTGGCAGATCCGGCGCCATGGTCTCGGACGCGGTCCACTCCCTGTCCGATGTGTTTGCCACCCTCATCGCCTATATCGGCGTCCGGGTGTCCAGACGGAAGGAGGATAAGGAGCACCCCTACGGACATGAGAGGCTTGAATGCGTGGCCTCTCTCATCCTGGGACTGATCCTGGCAGGGACCGGTGCCGGCATCGGGTATTCGGGGTTTCGAAAGCTCTTTTTCGACAGAGCTTCCATCCAGGTGCCCACCCTTTTGCCCCTCATCGCCGCCGTGGTCTCGGTGGTGGTAAAGGAAGGCATGTTCTGGTATACCATGTACTACGCAAAGAGGCTGGACTCTCCGGCCTTTAAGGCGGATGCCTGGCACCACCGGTCCGATGCCCTCTCCTCCGTGGGGTCCTTTCTGGGGATCGGCATGGCGAGACTGGGACTTCCCATCATGGACCCCATCGCCAGTCTTCTGATCTGCGCGCTCATCATCAAGGTGGCCTTTGACATCTTTCAGGATGCCCTGAACAAGATGCTGGACACCGCCTGCGACAATGTGGCGGAGCAGAGGCTCCGGGACTTTGTGGAGGCGCAGCCTGGGGTGCAGAAGGTGGATCTGCTGCGGACCAGGCAGTTCGGAAACCGGGTCTATGTGGACCTGGAGATCGCCGTCCGAAGAGACAGCTCCCTGATCGAAGCCCATGAGGTGGCCGAGCATGTTCATGAAGCGGTGGAAAAAAACTTCCCGAATGTGAAGCATGTGATGATCCATGTCAATCCCGGAGAGGAATAGGACCCAAAAGAAAAACCCGCCTTTTCAGGTGGGTTTTTTGATGGCAGCCTTGACGGCATCAAAGGTTTCATCGCTGATATAATGTTCGATCCGGCAGGCATCCTCCGAGGCGGTCTTTTCGCTCACGCCGATGTCGATGAACAGTTTTGTCAGGACGGTGTGGCGTTCATAGATACGCTTTGCCACGGCCTCCCCCGCCGGCGTGAGCTTCAGGAACCCGTCCGGATCCTTCCGGACATAGTCCTGGTCCCGCAGGATCCCCAGCGCTCTGCTGACGGAGGGCTTGGAATACCCCAGATATTCGCCGACGTCGATCCCGCGGACCGCATCGGATTTCTGTGACAATACATAGATCGCTTCCAGATACATTTCTCCGGATTCCTGTAACGCCATCGCCATTTCACTTTCCCCCTTTTCGATGTGCTCATGGACAGAATACTATATGCAGGCGGGGCAGACAAGTCAGGTTTTGCTTCAATTGTAAAAAAATTATAAAAACGGCTTGACAGGTTAGCCTGGCCTAACTATAATGAGACACGGTTAGAGAAGGCTAACCGTTATTTTTTGAAAAGGGGTTAGCCGCGACTAATCAAATACTGCAGATGGGAGAGAAAACATGATGCCTCTGATTTACGCAGACGCCGGAGAATCACAGATCATCAAAAAGATCGGAGGAAACCCTGAAGTCAGACAGCACCTGGAGGACCTTGGGTTTCACGTGGGCGGCCAGGTCAGTGTCGTAAGCAGCCTGGGAGAGAACCTGATCGTGAAGGTCAAGGAAAGCCGGGTGGCAGTCAGCGAAGAGCTGGCCAGAAAGATCATGGTATAGGGAGGAGAAAAGGTGAAGACATTAAGAGATGCACAGATCGGAGAGACCGTAAAGGTGGTGAAGGTAAGCGGAGAGGGTGCCGTGAGACGCCGGATCATGGACATGGGGATCACCAAAAACACGGAAGTGTACGTGCGCAAGGTTGCGCCCCTGGGAGATCCCATTGAGGTAACCGTCCGGAATTATGAGCTTTCCCTTCGCAAAGCGGATGCGGAAATGATCGAAGTAGAATAAATAACGAGGGAGCAGAGAAAAAATGAGTTATCGTATCGCACTGGCAGGAAATCCGAACAGCGGAAAGACCACCCTGTTCAACGCACTCACCGGGTCCAACCAGTTTGTGGGAAACTGGCCCGGAGTCACCGTGGAGAAAAAGGAAGGAGGACTCAAAAAACACGATGATGTCACCATCACCGACCTTCCCGGCATCTATTCCCTTTCTCCGTATACGCTGGAGGAAGTGGTGGCGAGAAACTATCTCATCGGCGAGCGTCCGGATGCCATCCTGAACATCATCGACGGCACCAATCTGGAGAGAAATCTGTACCTGACCACGCAGCTGACCGAACTGGGGATCCCCGTGGTGGTGGCTGTGAACATGATCGACCTGGTCCGGAAGAACGGGGATGAGATCAATATCGCCGAGCTTTCCAGACAGCTGGGCTGCAAGGTCGTGATCCTGTCCGCCCTGAAGGGGGACGGCGTGATGGAGGCCGCCGAGGAGGCCGTCCGCGCGGCAAAGAACGGAAAGACCGTTCCGCTCCACACCTTCTCGGGACCTGTGGAGCATGCACTGGCACATATCGAGGAAGCCATCGTGCACGAGATGCCCGAAGAGCAGCAGAGATGGTACGCCATCAAGATTTTCGAGCGGGACGACAAGGTCCTGGAGCAGATGAAGATCCCCGCCGAGAAGCTCTCCCACATCGAAAATGACATCAAAGCCGCGGAGAAGGAGCTGGGTGACGATGCGGAGAGCATCATCACCAATGAGCGGTATGTCTATATCGCGGAAGTGATCAAAGCCTGCTACAAAAAGAAGAATGCCGGTGCCATGACGGTCTCCGACAAGATCGACCGGATCGTGACAAACAGATGGCTGGGCCTTCCCATCTTTGCCCTGGTGATGTTCCTGGTGTACTGGATCGCCATGGTGGGTGTGGGAGCTCACGCCACCGACTTTACCAATGACTGCATCTTCGGGGACGGCTTCCATCTCTTCGGGATGGACGGCGGATACGGGGATGTGGCGGAAGAATACGCACTTGCCTCGGCCATTGCGGACGGGTATGATGCATATGTGGACGAAAACGGCTCGGCTCCCACGGGAGACTTCATCTACACTCTGGAGGATGAGGAAACCCTGGAGATCACCGAGGAGACCGCTACCCTGGCGGATTATCAGGAGGCGGTGAAGACCCTGGAGGAGATCGGGGAGGAG
>JAFYFY010000149.1 GCA_017543485.1 Lachnospiraceae bacterium
CTCATCATGACCGACCGCTGGTTCCGCGAGTACATCATGGATCCAGGTCTTGACCCTCAGGGCCTCTCCCTCCAGGGAGAGGAATCCGGCGATCCCTGCCAGGCCGTGCTCTGCATATTTTTCGTGCTTTTCAAATCTCGTAAACCAGGCTACCTTAAGCGGATATGCGGCGCTCAGCTCTACCGTCTCGGTCTCGTCCTCTTCCCGCACGGTGATCCTGGCTCCGATGGACTCGGGTGCGCCCATCTCCCGGATCACTTTGTCCAGGAACGCATTTTCCGTCCCCTCTCCTTCTTCCGGGACCTCGGCATCCGCTTCCACGATCATCCGGAAATGCACCTCATCTGCGGTCTGCCCCGCAGACACCATCACATAGCATGCACTTCGGGCCTGCCGGAGAATCTTCTCAAAGAGTTCGTAAGCATAGATGATGAGCAGTGCAGGGACCTCTGCCTTGCCGGATTCCTCGTAACCGGTGGATAGCCCTGCGATCTGATGATAGTCAAAGGTCTCCCGGATGGCCAGGGAGAGCTCGGTGCTGGAAAGCAGTCCTCTGCTGTCAGCGATGAGCTCCAGGTTCGTACGTCTCTTCGCATAGGCGCCGATACAGGCGATGCGGATGAGCGCCTCCCGGAAATCGTCCTCCTCCTTCTGAAAGAGTCCGTCGTAGTATTCCCTGGCTGAGATATACTCCTCCCGGATGGTGCTCAGCACGGTCTTACGGATCCAGTCCCTCCCTGAAATCAGCGATCTGGTGGGGATGAGTCCGATGAGGATGCAGCTCTCCCACACGCCGATGAACAGGAGCAGAAAGACCTCCTGGATATTGTAGAGGGAGATCCCCATGATTCTGGGGCTGGAGCCACCTCTGGCAAAATACCATCCCCAGAGCAGAAACCCTATGCTCCCCACCACGATGGGGAGTGCCAGGTATTTTTTGTAGGAAGTAATGCGGCAGCGCCGGATCAGGATGATAAAGGCCGCGATGGACAAAACCGCTGACCACACGAAGATGATGTAGTAGAAAAGGTGATAGCTGATCGTGTATTCGGTGTCCGTATACCGGATGGTCATCAGCAGATGATGCAGATCATTGGACAGACACAGGAGGCCAAAAACCACGGAGAGGCTGATGAGCACCAGACCCACCCTGCGGTTCCTGTGCAGATCCTTGCGGCTGAGAAAATCCGAAATCCCCCTGTGCACGGCGGGGACTGCCTGATCCGCTCCGCCGATATGGATGCTCGCCTCAAAGCTCAGCACGGGCAGCAGCAGGAAGGGGACGTAATACGCATACCAGAGCATCCTGTCGATCACCGGGACATTCATATCCAGGTAGCGTAAAAAGCGTAACAAAAAGAGAAGGAACAGCATCACGCCCCCTGTCTGCAGGCAGCGCTTGATGAACGGTTCCGTGATCTCTCTCCCGAGGGAGATCGTCCAGAATAAGGCCAGTGCCATATAGGAGAAGGAGGATACATGGTGAATGTCCGTAAACACCGCCACGATATTCCAGATCGCCGTCAGCACAAACCATATTGCCAGGAGGATGGATGTTTTGATTCTTCCCTTAACCATACCCCTATCATACTAATGAAACAGGATCTGCACAATGTACGAAAGTACAGGGGCAGAGGTTTTTGGAAAAAGACAGACGCGCGATGCGGATGGAATTGCATCCCCGGGTGTGGTACCATACCGGTATAGGATGTTTTCTCGAAACGAGAGGAGCTCAGGATGAAGAAAAAAAAGATTGCGAGGATTGCCTTGCGGATGAGTATCGCAGCGCTGATGAGTATCGCTATGCTGACGGGCTGCGGGAAGGATGCGGCCGGAGCGCAGACTCCGGAAGAAATGCCCGGGAACGCGGCGGAAAGCGGAGTCGGATCCGCAGCGCCGGATGCATCTGAGGGGGAAGGAGCGGCGGCGCCGGAAGGATCCGGCGCCAGTGTCAGTGAATCTCCTGCAGGGCAGGCCGCCTCCGAAGCGTCCAGTGCCGGACAGGATGCGGGGCAGGCCGAAGCGAACGCCAGTCTCGCCAAACGCCTCTGCGGAAAATACAGCACGCTCCAGGATGGGGAATACCTGGGGCTGGAGATCGTCTCCTTCGGAAACAACCTCTATGCCCATGCGGGCTATCATTTCGCGGAGGAAGGGGAGCCGGAGCCCGATGCTTTTTCCTATTATTCCTACTGGTGCTGGGAATGGATCCCGGAGGATCCGGCGGTACTCGAGAGCGATACGGCGGACAGCGTAGAGGTCTATGAACTGGTGTTTTCCAACATGGCCAATGCCGGGCATTACCAAGAGATACCGGTGAAGGGCACCATCACTCTCTCGGCGGACGGGATCGTGCTGGAGGGATTCGGCCGGGGGCGGGAGGAGCTGCAGCCGGACGAGCGCGCAGAGGATGCCTTCCCCTACGCCCGGGAGGCGGAGCAGCGCAGCACGGGGGATCACTCTCTCGACTTTTACCGGAGCACCGGTCAGGAGGAGCCGCTCTATCTGGCGCTGGGCGATGGGAGCATGTACCTCTACCGGAAGAGCTTCGATCGTGAGGTGGCATTTTACGGCGGATCCTGCGAGGATTCCGGGAGCGGATTTTCGTCGGAGCTGTCCGTCCTGGGCAGCGGCGGGATGCCGATTCCCTTCTCTGCGGATTATGAACGGGACGGCGACCGGCTCCTGATCCGGCCGGGGGACAGTGAGCTGCCACTGCTGCAGGAGGAGACGGAGCTTGTCAAGATTGCGGCGGCGGATCTCCCCCGTATCTGTGCAAATACGAGCATGCGGTACGTGCCGGGCAGGACCCGGGCGGCGGATCTCCTGGAGCCCGACCCCCTGCAGGATGCCTTCTATGGAATCTTCCTCTCTGCGGAGAAGGACAGAGAGCGCGCGGAGACGAATTGCAGGAAGGCCCTGGAGGAAGGCTTTGAGGCATCCGTGATCTACACCCCGGAGTGGGAAGGATTGTCCAGGGATCCCTATTACAGCGTGATCGCAGGCAGGTATGCGACCCGGGAAGCGGCGGAGGAAGCGCTTCCCGCCGCGCAGGAGATCTACGCGGATGCCTATGTGAAGTACAGCGGCCAATGTCTGGGCACCCACATGACTTATACCAATTACGGGATGGCGCTCTTTGCACCGGAGGATGGCTATGTCCTTTTAAGGTTCCTGCAGATGGAGCCCACCTATGAATGGATCCCCGATACGGCGGAAACGGAGGAGGATTCTTTTGTCCGGCTCTGGATCGTCGATGAGGATACGGTCTTTGCACCGGATGCAGAGATGGAGTTTTTCGGAAATTATGAGGAAGGGGATTCGCCCCTGGACTGGATCCTGCGAAATGTTCAGCTCATGGAGACGGATTCGGAGCAGTATTATGCAAACGGCCCCGCTCTGGAGGGCGTCTTTGAAGTGGTGGTGACAGGGAATCACATCGACGCTTTCCTGGGCTCCTATTGGTGGGACTAAGAAAGCAGGTGTGGCCGGCCGGGCCGCCACGCTGCGGATACAGGACAAAAGAAAACTGCGGAAGGCATAGCAAAATGTCTTCCGCAGTTTCTTTTTTCCCTTTACCTCATCCCCTTCGAGTGCTATAGTAGTGCTTACCAATCAAATATGCCAAAAGGCATCCGGCCGTTTCGGCCACTTTTTCCAATCAAGAATATCAACCTTTGAACACGTTCACAGTCATTAAGTGTTTGGGAGAATTATCAAATTATTTTTTGTCTTGCCTTCCGGGATATTTGGGGAATCTTTTATGGGAGGTATATGCGTATGAACAATCGCCTGAAAACATAGGTTCTTCTTGCAGTAGCGAATGACCAAGGCCTATAATGTAAGGAGAACAGAATGAACAAAGAAAATGTAGTAAGAGTCAAAGAGTACGAAGAACTGGAGTTCCGGGATGACTTCATGTTCACCAAGACCATGGAAGATAAGGCACTTTGCAAGGATGTGATCGAGCGCCTGTTGCAGCATCCCATCGGGGACCTGAAAGATGTTCAACGGGAAAAGGAGTACCGGACGACAAAAGAAGGAAAGCCGATCCGTCTGGACATCTACACCTATGACGAATCCGCAGTCTATGATGCGGAAATGCAGAATCTGAACAACAAAAGCAGGGAAGAACTTCGATTGCCGAAACGAAGCCGCTTTTATCAATCCAGTATCGATTCGGATTTTTTGAGGAAGGGACATTCCTATCGTTCCCTGCCTGACAGCAGTATCCTCTTCATCTGCACATTTGATCCTTTTCTGCAAGGACTTCCCATTTATACCTTTCGGGAAACCTGTGCGGAGAACACCGATATTTTGCTGGAGGACGGCATCGAGAAAGTCTTCTTTAACTGTGCTTACAAAGGCGAAGATATTCCGAAGAATTTAATGAATTTCTATGACTTTGTTATGTCCGGGAAGGTTTCGGATGAACTCACTGCCCGCATTCAGTCGGCGGTGAAGGAAGCCAGACGAAACGAAGATTGGAGGGCAGATTACATGAAGGAAATGGCACTTTTTATGGATCTGAAGGAAGAAGGTCGGGAAGAAGGTCGGGAAGAAGGTCGTAAAGAAGGCTTTTCACTTGGAAAACAGACTGCCATTTTGTCTCTGGTTTGTGACGGAATCATCTCTCCTGAGGAGGCAGCGAAGCAGTTGGGGATTTCCTCGCAGGAACTAAACGAGCTGATGAGAAATGCCGAGTCACAAGGGGCTGAATCTACTGATATTGTTTGACAATATGATCAAAGAACGAGGAGTCCCTCTTTACCGAATACCAGGGACACCTCGTTGGATGGTGCTGACGATTGGAGGGCCGATTACATGAAAGAAATGGCACTTTTTATGGATCTGAAGGAAGAAGGTCGGGAAGAAGGCAAAAGTCTCACTTTATTTTCTCTGATTCAGGATGGAGATCTATCTCTTCAGAAAGGCGCTTCCAAACTAGGCATTTCTGTGCCTGAACTGGAAAAACGGATGACGGAAGCCGGATATCACATCCCCGAGTCCGTCTAATCCATTCCGAGAGAATCATTAGGTTTCAAATAGCAAAAGCTCCGACAGATACATCATCTGCCGGAGCTTTCATCATTTTACTCCACTGAACCAGCCTACATACCCGCCTTCGTCCGGCCCACGGTCGAAGAAGGCATGGTACATATCCCTTACGCCGGAATCCATTTCAAATTCTTTCCTTCTACCTCAAAACAGCGATTCCTCCGCTTGGCACCGACAAGATCCCCGCATCCAGGGTCACGGTATCCTCTGGAGACAGGGTAACCCAGCTGTATAAACCCATGGATCCGGCATCGTAGGAACTTCCGTCCGCGTAGGTATCGGAGACGCCGGTGATGCGGATGGATTCGGATTCATCGCCCAGGTTCATGAGGATCAGGATCCCGCCTTCATCCGTCTTCCGGCTGATGGCGAGGATGGTCTTGCTGCAGAGGGATTCGGTGATGGCGGTGCGGCCCCGTGCGATCTCCGGATTCTCGTTGCGCAGCCGGAGGGCGCGGCGGTAATAGTTCAGGATGCTCTCCGGATCGGTGAGCTGCTCCTGCACACCCTCGAACGCCGAGGTGACGCCGTAGGCTGCTCCCTCCGGACGGCGCGGCATCCCGTTTTCTCCCTCCGTGTCCTCACTGCTCCAGAGCATCGGAAGGCGCTTGTTCTCATCCTCCGTGCCCTTGCTGGGCATCCCGATCTCTTCCCC
>JAFYFY010000150.1 GCA_017543485.1 Lachnospiraceae bacterium
CAGCTCACAGTTTCGGACTATACGTATTCCATTACCTTGGAATCTCTTCCGTTGCTCTGCTCATTGCAAAGCCGGGGCTTTTGCCTGCGCCTGTATGCTACATTTTAAGCCTTGTGGCAGGATTCGTATTCGGATATGGACTATATGCCATCATTTCGCGGATTCCGTTTTTCAGGTGGGCAGTGCTGGGAGTGAAAAAGGAGAAATAAGCGATGTTCAAGGACAATCTGGTTCAGCTGCGAAAGTTTTCACAGATGACTCAGGAGGATGTTGCGGAAAAGCTCGGCGTCACGAGGCAATCCGTTGCCAAATGGGAAGCCGGAGAGAGCATTCCCGATCTTGATAAATGCAAGCAGCTTGCAGATATTTTCGGAGTTTCTCTGGACGATCTGGCCAATTACGAGCCCGAGGAAAACATGGGATTTGCTGTTCCGCCTAAGGGCAAGCACCTCTTTGGCCTTGTAACAGTAGGAGATAAGGGCCAGATCGTGATCCCCGCCAAAGCCAGAAAGCTGTTTGATATATCGCCCGGAGACCAGCTGGTTGTTCTGGGAGATGAAGGTCAGGGAATTGCCATCGTCAAAACCGAAAGCTTTTTGGCTTTAGCCGGTATGATCGCAAGATTAAAATGAGTCAGTAATTTGCCCATACTGTCAGCACCCGGAAATGGCGTTTTTTGTATGTAGATTATGGACAGAAGATCGGATGCGTGTTATCATACATGGTTAGTTGATGCTAACTGGCGGGGGAGCAGTCAAATATACCGGAGGGGCGGGAAAAGCGAGGTACTTGAAAGATGAAATACAATGGAATGCCGGCAGGAATGTGGATGATATTTGAGAAACCATTTCAGAAAGCCCTTGTGGATGATCTTGGATACAACCCTTCCGCTGCAGAGAGGATATCGAAGACCGCAAGACCCAAATACCGGGAAATCATAGAAAAGCTTCCCGAGTTTGAAAGGGGAGACAGATTCAAAACGAATATCGTAAACTGTGCGCTTCTGACGGCGTTTCTCCTCAGCATGGACAGAAGACCGTCGGTGGAAGAGGCGACCCGGTATTATGAGCACGCGATGACCAATAGGGCTACAAAGATATTCTGTCGTATGGGTGGAAAAAAGAAATTCACGGATCGTGATATCGAAGGAATGAAAAGGACGGCCGCTCTCAGAGCAGGTGACAGGAATCCGTATTCGTGGAACATGGATTATCTCCCGTATGATGATGGCAGTGGATATGAGGCGAGATTTTATACATGTGGCATATGTGCCCTTATGAAGGAATATGGGTTTTATGATCTGGTTCCTGCGATGTGTCACCTGGACTATACAATGAGTGAATTGGGTGGTGCTTCCGATTTTGTCAGGGAATATACACTGGCATCAGGTGGCCCGTATTGTGATTGCGGATACAAGAAAAGGGATTGATGGATCGGCAGGAACGGTGATCCGTAGGGAAATCATTTCGGAGGTGGATTGTGAAGTCAAAACAAAGAATCCTGTTTGGATGTTACGCAATGGTTCTTGCCATGATCGGGGATTATCTTCTCGGATATGGGACGCTTGGTATGTCATCGGACCCGGATGCATATATGGGCATATCCTGGAACGTGGCTCCTGACTGGAGATATGCAGTATCGTCTGTTCTTGGTTTTTTATGTGCAGCGATGTTTGCTTATGCCGCTACAGAGTTATTAAAGGTAATGGAAACAGAGTATGAGCTTGGAGGCTCCAAACTGTATCAGTTGTTTAAGATCGCCAATTGGGGAGGCATCCTTTATTTTGCTTTTATCCATATCGGTATCTGCATATTGCCCGTTGTGTTTAATGCGGGTATGGAGGCTACCGGAGATATTAAGGCTGCAGCCGATATGACGATCAGAGTGCTGAAAAGTGAACTGGTGCCTTTGGCGGTTGGATTTGTTGTCTGTGACCTTTTTGTCACAATCGGATGGATCGGAATGGTTCTGAAGGGAATGCTGCCCGTAAAAAAGTGGATGCTGATATGTTGTCCCGTTTTTGGGGTTCTCTTTGGGAATCTGCTGAATCTGATTTCCGAGGGGCTGGATTCCGGAACCGAATCTTTTGGATGGCTTGTATTATATCTTGTTTGTGCCCTGTGCCTGACAAAAAAAGAAGGAGGCGCCGTATCCTAAAGACCGCTGTATTCCCAAGGGTTTGGCGGGTAAAGAAACAGGTTAGCGGAGGAATGTGGTGTGATTGCGTACAGAAAGCTAAATGAGGGCGATCTGGATACATTCATTCGGATGAGGATCGCCCAGCTCAGAGAAGAAGGGGCAAAGGAGGAGATCGATTTAACTCCTGCGTTAAAGGATTATTACCGCAGGCATATGTCGGATGGAACCTTTGTGTCCTGGCTTGCCATCGACGGGGATCGGATCATTGGAACCAGCGGCATGTCCTTTGTGGAGAAGCCGCCATACTTTGGGTGCCCCAGCGGCAAGATGGGGCTCCTGTCCAGTATGTTTACGGATCCGGCCTACAGGCGCCGGGGGATCGCAAAAGAGCTGCTGGACAGAGTGATCAGAGAAGCAAAAGAATACGGATGCGGAACCGTGCAGATCACTGCATCCGATATGGGAGTGAAGTTTTATACAGCATACGGATTTGTTCATAATGGAAACTTCATGCAGTATAAGCTGTAAATTGATTGCATTGCCGTGTGGAAGTGCCCAGACAACACCGGGATTCATTGACAGCGTCAGGGAAGACGAGTATATTTAAATCCAACAGACCTTATCAAGCTTCATGAGTTTGGTAAGGTCATTTTTTCCACGGGGAGACCGGGTACATGAAGGAATTTGAGATATCACAGGGAAAAACGGCAGAATTTACGGGGATCGCGCCCGAGGCCGTCGATATGGGGACGGGCTTTTTCAATGCAACGGGTTTCTGCAATTACCTGACAAACGTGCTGGCGGAAGCTTCCACTGCCAATAGAAGTGTCATCCTGATCCGGGTAAAGCTGACCAATTATCAAAAGATCAATGCCATCTGGGCCGAAGCCGAGTCCACGGGGATCATTACGGCCAGCGCAAAGCTCATCGCGGATGTTTTAAGGGGAAGGGCTGTGGCCGGCAGGGTGCAGGACGATACCTTTCTGATGGCATTGGAAACCGGGGATGACGGTGCCACCACGGCCAATTCCATCAAAGAAGAGATCAGAACCCGGTTTGAGAATTTCAACACAGTATCCTCCAAGGAGTATTCCCTCAATCCCACCATTGTATCCCTCACGGTTTTGCCCGGCTCGGGCATTACTCCCGACGAGGCCCTGGCCAAGATCGCAGCCATGGGCAGGGAGGCTTTGGACGCGGGGCCTCAGAGTCGCTACACCCGCATGCAGGAGGGGGAGAATGACCCCCGGATGCGCGGGATCGTGAACAAGATCCTGGATACCAATGATATCGATTACCATTTCCAGCCCATTGTCAGCGCCAAGACAGGCGAGGTCCTGGGCTATGAAGCGCTGATGCGGACGCCGGAAAAGTATGGGGTCTCTCCCCTTACGCTGCTGAAGTATGCCACCGCGGAAAACCGGCTTGGGGATGTTGAACGCGCGACTTTGTTCAACGTGATGAAGAAAATGACCGAAATGGAGGACGAGCTGGGGGACCGGAAAGTCTTCATCAACAGCATCCCGGGGCATCTGCTCCCCGAGGAGGAATTTAAACTGCTGACCTCAAAGTACCGCCATCTGTTTGACCGGGTGGTCATCGAGACCACGGAGGAGACGGATCTGGAAGAGGACACCATCCGGTTTTTAAGCACCAGGACCCGGGATTACGGCTTCCAGGTGGCGGTGGATGATTTCGGAACAGGCTATTCCAACGTGACCAATCTCCTGAAATTCCTGCCCAATTTCGTGAAGATCGACAGGAGCCTGATCGAGGATCTTCATATGGATCCCAGAAAGCAGCATTTCGTCAATACCATCATTCAGTTCGCCCATGACAATGGTTTCCAGGCGCTGGCAGAGGGGGTTGAAACCTCGGAGGAGCTGAACGCGGCCATCCGCATGGGTGTGGACCTGATCCAGGGCTACTTTACGGGGAGGCCGGGACCCGAACCCGTAAAAACCATCTCTGCCCAGCTGATGTCGGAGATCAGCAGGGCGAATCTGGACATGGTGTCCAATCATTCCAGACAGAAGGTCTTTCTGGTGAAGGATGAGACCCTTCTTTCTCTGGTGGATCTTTCTTTGAAAAAATACAGCATCCTCCTCCTTTCCGGCGGGGACGTGACCCTGGTGGGCAATCCCGAGTTTTTGTCCGCGGTATCCATCCGGGTAAAGGATCATTCGACCTGCAGACTCACCCTCCGGAATGTGAGCATCGGCGACGTGGACGCCACCCCCTGTATCGATCTGGGGATGGAGTCCTCCCTGGTTCTGAATATCGAGGGGGATAACGTACTCACCGGAAACGGGATCCGGGTACCCGAAAGCGCAGCCCTCACCCTGGAAGGGTCCGGAAACCTGACGATCCGGCCGGTGTTTACCAATGCCTACGGCATCGGGAACGATTATCAGTCCGCCTTCGGAAAGGTGGCATCGGACATGACCGGTGTCCTTACCGTGGACATCAGCGGGGAAAACTGTGTCTGCATCGGCGGCAAATCTTCGGACAGCGAGAAGGCCATCGACCTTCGAAGCGGTGTGTTCAAGAGCATCTGCGCAGCATCGAACTGCGTATGTATCGGTGCCTTCCGGGACAGGGTACCTGTGTATATCAGCAATATGGATGTCTCCATCGATATCCGGATCGACAAGGGTACCATGATCGGCTCCATGTACGGCGAGCAGGATACCCATATTTCCCATACGGCTCTGTGCATCTTCGGATCCGGAAATCAGGTCACGGGGATCGGCCCCACCG
Organism: Lachnospiraceae bacterium; assembly: GCA_017543485.1. Classification (GTDB taxonomy): domain Bacteria; phylum Bacillota; class Clostridia; order Lachnospirales; family Lachnospiraceae; genus AC2028. Next base: position 4,900 of record JAFYFY010000150.1, read on the forward strand.
AGCATACCGGCGGGCAGATCCTGGTGAGCGACTGCGGCGTGGATATCGCCATCAGAGGATGGAATCTCTTCGCCATCGGAGCTCCCGGAGGAGCGCTTTCCATCGACTGCCGTCATTGCAGCATGGATATCAAGGTGGAGGGAAACAATGCGGCCGGCATCGGCACGCGGGACAGGGAGTGCAGCATAGCCATGGATAACGTGGCGCTGAACATGAGCGTATCAAGCGCAAACGGGATCTTGTTCGGCTGCAGACCCGAAGCCTTACGGGATGTCATGAATCTCTTTCAGATCACGCGGGACGGTTTCCCTTTGGAAAAACAGGACTGGTTTTCATAGAGAAGCTGCCTGCAAAAAAGACCGGGCGGGAATGTCCCATTTTGGCATGGAACGGAAAAATCAGCCAAAATGGGACATTCTTTTTTTTGCGGATTTTTATAGACTAAAGAGCAGAAAAGGAGGCTATCATGCGATACGGATACTTTGATGAAGGAAACAACGAGTACGTCATTGACAGAGTGGACCTTCCCACATCCTGGACCAATTACCTGGGGGTGGAGGATCTGTGCGCCGTGGTCAATCACACCGCCGGCGGATATCTTTTTTACAAGTCGCCGGAGTACCACAGGATCACCAGATTCCGGGGAAACGCCGTCCCCATGGACAGGCCCGGTGACTACATCTATATCAGAGACAATGCAGACGGTGATTACTTCAGCATTTCCTGGCAGCCCGTGGGAAAGCCCCTGGATCAGGCAAAGTATACCACCCGTCACGGCATGAGCGTCACCACCTACGAGTGCGAATACAAGGGCCTTCGGGCCAGTGAAAAGCTCAGCATTCCCATCGGGGACAACGCCCTGATCTGGGATGTGGTCATCACCAACCAGAGCGCCCGGGACCGGGATCTCTCGGTCTTTTCCTACGCGGAGTTTTCGTATCATCACGTGCCCATCGACAATCAGAACTTCCAGATGAGCCTGTACTGCGCCGGCTCGGAGTACCGGGATGGGACCATCCTCTACGACCTGTTTTACGAGGAGGAGGGATATCAGTACTTTACCTCGAACTTTGAACCCGATGGCTTTGAGTGCCTGCGGGACGAATTCATCGGGCTCTATAACACCGAGACGAATCCTCAGGCGGTGGAGCGGGGGCGCCTTACGGGGTCCTTCGAAAAGGGCGGGAATCACTGCGCGTCCCTTCAGAAGAACCTGATGCTAAAGCCCGGGGAATCCGCCAGACTGATCTACTTTCTGGGAGAGGGCGGATATGCCGAGGCGGAAGCCATCCGGGCAAAGTACGCCTCCCCGGAGAAGCTGGAGGAAGCATACGAAACCCTGAGAAGCTTCTGGATGGAAAAGAAACGGCGCTTTTCGGTGCAGAGTCCCGAAAAGGGTGTGGATGTCATGATCAACACCTGGACCCTTTATCAGGCGGAGATCAATGTCATGTTCTCCCGCTTTGCCTCCTTCATCGAAGTGGGGGGAAGGACCGGCCTGGGCTACCGCGACACGGCCCAGGATGCCATGACCGTCATCGCCTCCAACCCGCAGGGCTGCAGGAAACGGATCATCGAGCTCTTAAGCGCCCTGACCAGCAGCGGATACGGGATCCATCTCTTTGAGCCCCGGTGGTTCCTGCCGGAGGAAGGGGCGGAAAAGAAGAAAAAACCCTTCAAGTCGCCCACGGTGATCCCCGAGCCGGAGGGGGCATCCAAGGTCCACGGCCTTGCGGATGCGTGCTCCGACGACGCCCTGTGGCTGGTGCCTTCCATCGTCGAGTACGTCAGGGAGACGGGAGATCTTGGGTTCTTGCAGGAAGAATACGGATACGCCGACGGCGGAAGCGGCAGTGTCTATGAGCATATGAAGAAGATCGTCCGGTTTTCCCTGGAGGAAGTGGGGGAGAACGGGATCTGCAAGGGCCTTCGCGCCGACTGGAACGACTGCCTGAACCTGGGAGGCGGAGAGAGCGCGCTGGTTTCCTTCCTGCTCTTCAGAGCCCTCATCTGCCTTCGGGAGACGGCCGAATACATCGGGGACCGGTCTTATGCGGATGATCTCTCGGACACCGTCACGGCGCTTCAAAAGAGCCTGAACGACACCCTCTGGGACGGCGACTGGTACCTGAGAGGCTTTACCAAGTCCGGCAGAAAGATCGGGACCCGGGAGAACAAAGAGGGACAGATCCACTTAGAGTCCAATGCCTGGGCCGTGCTCTCCGGCGCGGCGGATGAGGAGAAGGCGAAACGGGCTCTGGATTCGATCCACGAGAAACTGGCCACGCCCTTCGGCATCATGCTGAACGCACCGGTCTACACGGAGCCCGACGACGAGGTCGGATTCATCACCAGGGTCTATCCGGGACTGAAGGAGAACGGAAGCATCTTTTCCCATCCCAATCCCTGGGTATGGTCCGCGGAATGCAGAATGGGGAACGGGGAGAGAGCCTTTGCATACTACCGGAGCCTCTGCCCCTATTACCAGAATGACAGCATCGAGAGCAGATGGGCAGAGCCCTATTCCTACTGCCAGTTCATCTCCGGCAGGGACCACACCACCTACGGAAGGGCGCATCACCCCTTCATGACGGGAAGCGGCGGATGGGCATATTTTGCCGTGACCCATTACATGCTGGGGGTCAGACCCGGATTTGACGAGCTCACCGTGGATCCCTGCATCCCCAAGAACTGGGACGGCTTTGAGGTGTCCAGAGTCTTCCGGGGAGCCACTTACCGCATCCGGGTCACCAATCCGGACCACGTGGAAAAGGGTGTGAAACAGATCCGCATCGATGGCAGAGAGGCTTCGAAGATCCCGGTGTTTGCCGCAGGCGAAGAGCACGCGGTGGAAGTCGTCATGGGATGAAAGGGGGAAGAGAGATGATCAGATTCGGAACGGGCGGATGGAGAGCCGTCATCGGCGACGGCTTTACAAAAGAAAATGTGCAGATCCTGGCCAGCGCCATGGCGGCCAAAATGAAGGCGGAGAACGTGGCGGATCAGGGGATCGTCATCGGGTACGACAGAAGGTTTCTGTCCAAGGAGGCCATGCAGTGGGCGGGAGTCGTCTTCGCCACGGCGGGCATCAAGGCACGCCTCATCAACAAATCCGGCCCGACCCCGCTGGTCATGTACTATGTGATGAAGCACGATCTGCCCTACGGAATGATGGTGACCGCCAGCCACAACCCCGCGGTCTACAACGGCATCAAGCTCTTTACCGCAGGCGGACGGGATGCCAACGAGGAGCAGACCGCGGATGTGGAAAGCTATATCAGCAGGGTGACACTTCCCGTGGAAGCCATGGAATATGAGGATGCAAAGGCAGCAGGGCTCATCGAAGAGTTCTATCCCATCAACGAATACATCGATAACATCCTGGATCGGATCAATGTGGATGCCATCCGGAAGGCATCCCTTCGGGTGGCCCTAGATCCCATGTACGGGGTCAGCGAGACGGCCATCAAGACCATCCTCCTCACCGCCAGATGCGAGATGGAGACCATCCACAGCAGACATGATACCCTCTTTGGAGGGAAGCTCCCTGCCCCCAACGAGGCGGCCATGAGTCCGTTAAAGACCTGCGTCACGGACTACCGGTGCGATATCGGCATCGCCACGGACGGGGACGCCGATCGGATCGGTGTGGTGGACGACAGGGGCAGATATCTCTCCCCCAACGACATCCTGGTGCTTCTGTATTACTACCTGGTGAAGTACAGACACGAAAAGGGACCCGCCGTCAGGAACATTTGCACCACCCATATGCTGGACCGGATCGCGGAGAAGTTCGGGGAGACCTGCTATGAAGTTCCGGTGGGATTTAAGCACATCTCGGCGAAGATCACCGAGACGGATGCCCTCATCGGCGGCGAGTCCTCCGGCGGGCTCACCGTCCGGGGACACATCAACGGAAAAGACGGCGTGTATGCCGCGGCGCTCCTGGTGGAGATGCTGGCGGTCACGGGCAAGAAGATCTCCGAGATGTACGACGATATTCAGGAAGAGTTCGGGCACTATTTCATGCTGGAGCAGAACTTTTCTTTCCGGGCAGAGAAAAAGCCTGCGTACCGGAAGCTCCTCATGGAGGACCGGGTGATCCCGGATTTTGAAACGGAGATCGAGAGGACTTCCTATCTGGATGGCTGTAAGGTATACTTTAAGAACGGGGGGTGGATCAGTGTGCGATTCTCCGGTACGGAACCGCTCCTTCGGATCTTCTGCGAGATGCCTGACAGGGCCCTTGCGGAAAAAACCTGTAACGCTTACAAAAATCTGCTGGGGCTCAGTGATCAATGAAAAAAAGAAATTCTCTTAAATGGCAGATGCTCCGATTTCTGGCACTGGGGTGGTTTGTACCCCTGACTGCCATCGTGGTGGCTTTTCTTGTTGTGGTTTCCCGAAGGATCGACACCCAGAGCCAGAGGCTCATCAGCACATCCATGGAAAAGGCGGCGGATATCAGTATCCTCCGCCTTTTAGACTGCATCGACTCCTCCAAGGACGCATCCCTATCTTTCCTATATCAGCGACTACTGGGCCGCGTACCGGGAGGACGGGGATTCCGGAAAGCTCTACAGCAATGTGACCACCTTTTTGTCCGCGCATTATAAGTATGATCCCAGCTTTGACATCACGGTCCTGATCTTTACCGACGAGCCGGAGACGCTGTACTACACCGGCAATACCACGGGACGGGGAAGCGTGTCCAGATTCCGGTTCTTTCAGGATGAGGTAAAGGAGCAGGCCCTTTCCATTTCCGAGAGCCTGGATACCAGGACCGAGTTCTTTGCCATGAACGGACATGTGTACATGATCCGGAACCTGATCGGAAGAGGCTTTAAGAAATATGCCGTTCTGGTCATGGAGATCAATCCCCAGGAGGTATTCGAGAGCCTAAAGAGCGTCTGGGAGTACCGGGGCATGGAGATCTCCTTTCAGGAGGAGAAGCTCTACGGCGAGGGGGCCTATGAAGGGACCAGGGATGTGGTCACCTGCACCAGGAAAAGCGTGGACGGCGAGTTTACCTTCTCCGTGGCCTATGACGGGACCGCGGTGGGGGTGGAAAAAAGATCCATCAACATCACCTTCCTGATCCTGATGGTGTTTCTGATCCCGCTGATCCTGCTGCTGTTCTACTTCTTCAATAAGAGGATCAACCGGCCCATCATCACCCTGACGGAGGCCTCCAAGAAGATCGCGGAGGGCGAGTACGGAGAGGTGGTGGCGCAGGCTGAGGGCCAGAGCGGCGAGATCGCGGACCTTACCCGGAACTTTAACAAAATGAGCACCAAGCTGGGAGAGCAGTTCAACAGGATCTTCGTGGAGGAGATCGCCCTCCGGGATGCCAATATCCATGCCCTTCAGTCCCAGATCAATCCGCACTTTCTGAACAATACGCTGGAGATCATCAACTGGGAAGCCAGGATGAACGGACAGGAAAAGGTATCCAGCATGATCGAGGCCCTCTCTGTCATGATGAGTGCCACCATGGACAGAAACAGACAGTCCCTCATCGCGCTGTCAGAGGAGCTGGAGTATGTAAACGCCTATATCTACATCATCAAATGCAGATACCAGGACAGATTCATATACGAAGAGCAGATCGATGAGGCGCTCTTGCGGGTGAAGGTCCCCAGACTCATCATCCAGCCCGTCATCGAGAATGCGGTGGAGTACAACTATTCGGAGGACGGCATCAGATGAGTCCGGATGGAGATTGAAGGCAGCCGGGAGGGGGAGAAGGTGGACATGAGGATCCGCATCATCAACCCCGGAGTTCCCAGCGAAGAGGACTTTGCGAAGATCAGAGAGCTTCTCACGGACGATATGGAGATCCGGCCCATGGAGGAGCGCGCTGCCAGGATCGGGATCCGCAATGTGCACCGGAGACTCCGGATGCTCTACGGCCCCGAGAGCAGACTCACCATCGAAACCGACGGAAACGGAAATACCATCAGCACTATTTTTGTCAAAAATTGACAATTTCAGCAATCCGATAAAAGCCCCGGCACTGCTATCCTATGATCACAAGGATGTCACACATCCGAAAAAGGGTATGCGTAGAAGGGAGAAAACTATGAAACTGAAAAAACTGGCAGCAGTGCTCATGACAGCCATCATGACCATCAGCCTCGCAGGCTGCGGAAGCTCGGCACCCGAGGCAGCGGCAGCGGATGCACCGACACGGACAGAGGCCCCTGCGGCGGAAGCACCCGCAGCGGACAAAACGGACAAGACGGAAACAGCGGCTCCCGCTGAGACGGAAACGGCTTCCGGCCCGGTGGAGATCACGGTGACCACCACCTTCGCAGGTGAGGACTCCAATGCACAGAATTACAAAGATGCCGTTGCACAGTGGGAAGCAGCTACGGGCAACACCGTCAGCGATACCTCCGCCACTTCCGATGAGACCTTCAAGACCAGGATCATCACCGACTTTGAGACGGGCTCGGAGCCGGACGTTCTGTTCTTCTTCAGCGGAGCGGATGCAAATGATTTCGTGAACGCGGGCAAGGTGGTTTCCATCGATGACATCAGAGCGGAGTTCCCTGAGTATGCATCGAACATGAACGACGACCTCATCGCGGCATCTCCCGCAAACGGCGTGAAGTACGCGGTGCCCGTGAACGGATACTGGGAAGCCATGTTCGTGAACACCGCAGTCCTGGATGCCGCCGGCGTGGCCATGCCCGACGCAGGATACACCTGGGATCAGTTCCTGGCCGACTGCCAGAAGATCAAGGATGCAGGCTTTGCACCCATCGCAGCGGCTCTTGGCAACATCCCTCACTACTGGTGGGAGTTCGCCATCTTCAATCAGCAGACCCCTGCAAACCATCTGAATATCCCCGGTGCAGCGGATGATGCCACCGGCGCGCAGTGGGTAGCGGGACTGGAAGATATCAAGGACCTGTACGAGAGAGGCTTCTTCCCGGATAACACCCTTTCCGCAACGGATGATGAGACCTTTGCCATGTTCACGGACGGCAAGGCAGCATTCCTGCTGGACGGCTCCTGGAAGGTGGGCGGTATCGTCGGTTCCTGCCAGTCCGATCCCGAGGATCCCAGCACCCTGGATACGGAAAAGCTCAGCCACTTTGATGTCACCTACTTCCCCGGAAAGGGCAACAGAAAGACCACGGATATGATCGGCGGACTTTCCATGGGCTACTACATCACCACCAAGGCCTGGGAAGATCCCGACAAGAGAGCGGCAGCGGTCAGCTTTGTGGAGCACATGACCAGCGACGCGGTGGTTCCTCTGTTCGCACAGCACACGGCATCCGCTCTGAAGAATGCCCCTGCGGTTGATGAGTCCCAGTTCAATGCTCTGCAGGTCAAGGCCATGTCCATGATGAGCGGTGTCACCTCTCTGACCGGCGCTGTCCAGGATCTGTTCAACGGTGACTGCAGAGTCTCCACTTTCGACGGAATGCCCGAGATCGTGGTGGGCAATGTTTCCGCAGCGGATGCGGTCCAGGAAGGCATCGATGTCTACAAGGACACCTTAGAGTAATGCAGAACTGACTTTTCTTGGTATTTTGTTTCGGCCGGCAATACACTCCGTATCTGCCGGCCGAAACTGTAAGAGGGGCTACGTATGTCTAATATATACAAAAGCAGAAAATACGTCTTTCTGTTTCTGGCGCCGGCGTTTCTGTTCCTGATCCTCTATCTCTACTATCCGTTTTTTGTAAACATATACGGCAGCTTTCGGGGCATCAAGAATCTGGGGACCTTCGGGACCAAATGGAACACACCCTGGTATGAAAACTATGTGAAGCTGGTCACGGATCCCGTGGTCAGAACCTCACTGAAAAATACACTGATCATGATCGTGGCCACCATCATCGGGCAGGTGGGGATCGCCCTCTTACTGGCGATCCTGGTGGACAACATTGAAAAAGGCACGCAGTTTTTCCGGACGGTTTACTTCTTTCCCATCGTGATCTCGGCCACGGCCCTGGGACTGCTCTTTAACCTGATCTTCCTCTATGACAAGGGCATGCTGAACCAGTTTTTGGAGCTCTTCGGACGGACGGAGCTCATCGACTGGAAGGGGGAGAAGCTGGCCATCATGACCATGATGATCCCCGTGGTATGGCAGTATGTGGGATTTTATTTCGTGATCCTGCAGACGGGACTCAACAACATCTCCCAGGAGCTCTATGAGTCGGCCGCCATCGACGGCGCCACCAGATTCCAGAGGGTGTGGTACATCTCCCTCCCGCTCCTTCGAAACGTGCTGTGTACCTGCCTCACCCTGGGGGTCACGGGAGCCTTGAAGGTCTTCGATCTTCCCTGGACCATGTTCCCCAAGGGCATGCCGCTGAAGGAGACCTTCCTCACCGGTACCTATATGTACTATCAGACCATGGAGGCCAAGAATGTGGACTACGGTGCCACCCTGGCGGTTCTCATCGTGGTGCTGGGGGTGTTGCTCTCGAGACTGACCAGGCGTGTGTTTAAAGAAAGCGAGGACTTCTGAGATGAAGAGAAATAAGATCGGGCTCGCCTGTCTTTATCTGCTCCTTGGTACATGGGCGCTCACAACCATCTATCCGCTGTTCTGGGTGCTGGAAAACTCCTTTAAAGCCAAGGACAAGATCCTGGCAAAGAGCTTCGCGCTGCCCCTGGGAGATCTGTTTACCCTGGCCAATTACAAAAGAGCCTTTGACCGGCTGGACATCGGACACGCCTATGTGAACAGCCTCTTTATCTCGGGGTGCGTCACCTTCGGCGTCATGATCCTGGCGGGTCTTGCATCCTTTGCCCTGGTCCGGTTTGATTTTAAGCTCAAGAAATTCATGCACACCCTGGTGATCGCGGCCATGATGTTCCCTGTTTTTTCCACCATCATTCCCGTCTACACCATGGAATCCAGCTGGCATATCACAAATACCTCCAGCTGGCTGCTGAACATGATCTCCGTGATCCTGCCCCAGATTGCAGGAAATATGAGCTTTGCTATAATAGTACTCATGGGATATGTCCAGTCTCTGCCGCTGGAGCTGGAGGAAGCCGCCCATCTGGAAGGGTGTTCCATTCCGCAGATCTTCTTCCGGATCGTGGTCCCTCTGGGCAAGCCGTCCTTTGTGACCGTGGCGATCTTTTCCTTCCTCTGGAGCTACAATGATCTGTTTACGCAGATGTTCTTCCTGAGAAGACCCGAGATGCAGGCCATCACCAGGCTTCTCAACGAGCTCACCTCCAAGGAGGGGACCAACTACGGACTGATGGCATCGGCCGTGACACTGGTGATCATCCCCGTGATCGTCGTCTATATCTTCCTGCAAAAGTACATCATCAAAGGGATGACCGCAGGCGCCGTAAAGGGTTGAGCATGTATAAAGTACTGATCGTTGACGATGAGCCCGTCATCGCAGAGGGGCTGAAGAAAATCGTAGACTGGGAGAAATACAACTGTGTGGTGGCAGGGATCGCCTCCTCCGTGAAAGAGGGACTGGCCATGGTGGAAAAGTGCCAGCCGGATATCCTGTTTACGGATATCCGAATGCCCGGGATGGACGGACTGACCATGCTGGCCGCCCTGCGCTCGGAGCATAAGAACCTCCAGGTCATCATCCTCACCGGCTACCGCGATTTCGACTATGCCAGAAAAGCTCTGAACCTGGGGGTGTTCCGGTATCTGGTAAAGCCCTCCAAGATGAAGGACCTGGAAGAAGCCATGGAGAGCCTCTCGGAGAGACTGGCCGCCATCTCCGTGCCGGACCGGGAGGCGGCAGAGGACGACAATACCACCGCCAACAACTTCATCGTCAAACAGGCGGTCAGCTACATGGAGCAGCATTACAAGGAAAAGCTCACCCTCACGGATGTGGCGGAGAAGGTTTATGTCAGCCACTGGCACCTAAGCAAGCTCTTAAACAGCACCGGCAAGAGCTTCTCCGATGTGCTCAACGAGATCCGGATCGAGAAGGCCAAGGAGCTGATGGAGGATTCCTCCCTTCACATCGCCGATATCTCCGACAGAGTGGGATTTGCCGACACCGCTCATTTTTCCAGGGTGTTCAAGAAGTACACCGGGATGAGTGCGAATGAATACAGAAACAGATTTTTAAGGTAGGACCGGGATGAAGATCACAGGTGCATCGGTATATACGCAGGACGGGAGCTTTTCCCAAAAGGATCTCTACATAAAGGACGGGCTGTTTGCGGACGGGCCCACGGAGGGCGAGGAAGTCGTAGATGCCGCAGGGTGCTACGCCATCCCGGGGCTCATCGATATCCACTTTCACGGAGCCGTGGGAGAGGATGTCTGCGACGGGAACGCCCGGGCGTTTGAAAAGATCGCGGCGTATGAAGTATCCCGGGGGGTCACCGCCATCTGCCCCGCCACATTGACCCTTCCCGTGGAGGAGTTAAAACAGGTGCTCTCTCTGGGGGCTGCCTTTGCGGCCCGGGGGGATGATGGTCTGTCCGACCTGGTAGGGTTTAACATGGAAGGTCCCTTTATCAGTCCGGTAAAGAAAGGGGCACAGAATGCGGAATTTATCAGAAAGTGCGACCCGGGGATCGTGGAGGCGTTTTATGAGGCCTCCGGGGGCCTTTTAAAGATCATCGGACTGGCGCCGGAGGAAAACCCGGACTTTGAAAGCTACATTGAAGCGGTGAAGGACCGGGTGATCGTATCCCTGGCCCACACGGCTTCGGATTATGACACCGCCAGGAAGGCCTTTGATGCCGGTGCCTGTCACGCGGTGCACCTCTACAACGCCATGACGGGCATGAGCCACAGAGAGCCCGGCGTGGTGGGGGCGGTGTTTGATTCCGGGCATGTCACGGCAGAGCTCATCTGCGACGGGATCCATATCCACCCTGCCGCCGTCCGGGCCACCTTTCAGATGATGGGGCCCAGCGGATGATCCTCATCAGCGACAGCATGCGGTCCACCGGCATGCCGGACGGGGAGTATGACCTGGGAGGGCTCCCGGCGGTGAAGAAGGGCAGAGAGGTCCGGCTGAAGGACGGAGGCGCCATCGCAGGCTCCGCCAGCGACCTGATGGACTGCCTTCGCACCGCGGTGCTGGAGATGGGGATCCCCCTGGAAACCGCCGTGGCAGCGGCCACCGTCAATCCCGCAAAACGCATCGGGATCTATGACCGGTACGGCAGCCTGGAGCCCGGGAAGCTGGCGGATGTTGTACTGCTAAGTAAAAAGGATCTGTCCATTCGCAGAGTATACAGAAAAGGGTCACCCGTGGGGTGATCCTTTTTAGATGACAGGGGGACAGTCCCCTTGTCATCTTTTTGGACCAAAGTTGTCAGGGGGACTGTCCCCCTGACAACAACAGACGTTACGGAATTTCTCACCCCACCCCCCAAAACCCCGCACGGAGCCTGCATTTGCAGGCTCCGTATTTCGTTCCCCCTACCCGAAAACTACCCTACCCTTTCCCCTCTTCCCTTGCTAATATCTTTCTGTTAGAAATACCGACACACCGACGCATTGTGCTTCGACACAAGGGAGGACATTCTATGAGTCACGGGAAACATTTCGGTTTTTTGCTGCTGTTTCTGCCGACGGTTCTGGCGCTGACCCTGGTGGGGATGCTGGCGATCCACAGCCTGGCCATCGGGGATCATCCGGATATCGTCCAGGATGGGATCACCTATTCCTATGACGAGGAGAGAGGTCGTTATGAGGCCTGGATCAATGGCGAGAATGTAGCGTCCGTCAGCGGAAATATGGAGGTTCCGGACGAATGCGGTCTGCATATCCTTGATACGGATGCGGCTGCGGACTCCATCTCGGTGGCATCCGGCGGGATGGTGGAGATCAGCACGGATGAAAACACGGAGGGGACGAAGACCCTGACATCCTCCGTTGTGCTGGAAGGAGGGGCCACCCTGGTCATCGTGGGAAACGGAAGACTCTCGGGGACGGTCTTTGCGGAGCAGGGCGCCGGAATGTTTCTGAGCTCTGACGGCAATAAGCCTGCCTCCATCGAAACCCTGTATGATGCGGATGCGGAGACACCCATGGAGGAGTTCGCGGAGCTGTTCTATGTCTATCTCGCGGATCAGGGCAAATGGGTGGTCTATGTGGAGGACATTGATCCGGTTCCCTATTCCTTCTATCTGGAGTTGGGGGATTATGACGGGGACTTTGAACTGACCCTGTGGAGGGATCCGGACTGTACGGAGCAGCTGAACTACGATGACGCTGATCTGGCAAACGGCAACTTTATGGTGACGGATGCGTGGGATCCCTTCAGTGAATCCGTGACCGTACGGGTCTCTTTGACAAATACCGGCAAGGTCTTCCAGGCTGCGGGGATCGGCTGGGACGAAGGTGCCCTGAACTTTGCCACCTCTATCATGGACACGGCAGTCCTGTCCGAGGACGGCCGGACCATCACCTATACCTATGAAACGCCCGCTGATGTGGATGCGGCTCCCCATGATCTGCATCTGGCAGTGGGATATGGAAACAGCGGAGACAGGGCCATTCTGGATACCGTGAACGATTATCTCTATGGCTATGACGCGGATGCGGTGAACCGCCTGGCGGTAGAGCTGTACGAGAGATTTATCACTGTCCCCATGTTCGGAGATTTCGGCATCACAAGTGCCGGGGACCTGGCTGCCAGGATCCAGCCCTCCGGAGATCCCTATACCATCACCGTCACCACCGCGGACGGCTCGACTTCTTCCCGAAACGCGCAGGTTTACGCGGTTTCCTGGGGAGCCGACCGGGAGGACGGATCTGCCGTAGTCTCTACGATCCCGGTCTACACCCTTTCGGGGGACTCGGAATTTCTGGTATGCACCGATTTTAACCGGGATACGGGACGGGGGAGCACCTTCTATGCCAGAACGGCCAATGCGGATGAGATCGCGTTCTACGACACGAATACAGATCAGCCCCTTGGCTGCGTGATCTATTCCGATATCACGGATTATTCCAAGGTCGCAGCCGGTGGAAACGGATCCGACCTGTATATTCGGACCACCGACGGCCTTTGTGCCTTTGAGATCTACTCCAGGTATCTGGAAACGACTCGTTGGGGCACGGTGTGCCGGATCCTGAGACCTGCGGAGACCTATGTGGTCCTGTCGGGAGAGGGAGAGACGAAACGATACGATGGTCTGGGTGCAAATGCGCATTCGGACGACCAGGTCTGGAGGACCGGAGAGGGAGCACAGGCCCGGGTTTACATCGGGAATTCCGCGGTGTGGCTGGAGCCGCTGGGCGCAGCCGTATCCGGGGTCGCCACCAAGAGCATCACCTCCGTCACTCTGGCGGACAGCTCCCTGGCCGGCGGTGTCACCATCGGGGAGGTGACCGGGGGAAGAGTCCGGATCAGCTTTGCCTCCAATTACTATGATCAGGTACCGGTTACCATCACCTACAGCGACGGGTCCCAGGAGAACCTTTTGATCATCCGGGTGGGTCTGGTGATCCAGTACTGGTATCTGTTTGACCAGGGAGAGGGCGTGCATTCGTCGGAGATCCGCTATGACTGCAAGGCTGGCAGCTGCCCGTTCCAGTACAACTACAACGCCGGAGAGCAGATCCTGGTCTATGCCACCTACTATCACCCCACCAACGATCCCACCCTCAACAGCGGCTCGGGACTGTTCCTGAACCTGCGCTTTGCCAACGGGACCAGCCGGATCATCTCGGCGACGGATTCGGCCCACCAGTTTAACGGATATCTCGCCGCGGAAGACGACGCGGTGGCCACCACTTCCTTCCTCATCGGCTTCGCTCCGGCGAAGGTCCGGGATGCCAACGGCGTGTGGACGGACGACATCACCTCCCAGGTCTATTCGGAGGGGGCCTTCCACGCCACGGTGCTGAATGCGGGATTTGACGATGATACCACCTACGGCGGCACCCAGTCCGGTTCCGGAGAGGGCGTCTACTGGGATGGGCAGATCAACTGGTTCTGATAGGAGGGAGATATGAGGAATGCAGCCAAAACGGGGATCTTTGCGGAAAGATCACGTGGAAAATACCGGATCATTGCCTGCCTGATGGCTCTTTGCGTGTGGATGCTGCTGCCCCTGAAGGGACAGGCGGCCAACCAGACCGTTACCATCACAGAAAGCTCTGCCACCACCTCTGCGGTGACGGTCAGCGGAACGACCCAGGCCAGTTCCGTGATGATCCAGATCCGAAATGCCGACGGGGGGATCCTGACCATGTACTCCATGGGCGTGCTGAATGGAGCGTTTTCCGGCTCTGTCAGCATCGCCCTGACGGAGGGTCAGACGGTTCAGGTGTATGCGGCGGACTATGAGGGCGGCGCGTTTGCCATTCAGAGCGTGACGGTGCCGGCACAGCAGCAGGAAGAAGAAGAGCAGCAGGAAGAAGAACAGCCGGACGAGGAGCCGCAGGAAGAGGAGCAGCCGCAGGAAGAAGAACAGCCGGACGAGCAGCCTCAGGAAGAAGAGCAGCCCGCGGAGAATCCCTCCTCGGAGCAGAGCAGTTCCCAGTCTTCTTCCGAGAATACCCTGACCAGAAGAGTAATGACCGTTCGGATGGAGTACATCGTCGTCAAAGGGGACACCATGACGAAGATCGCCCGGAAGCTGGGGGTCACCCTGGCGGCCCTGCGGACCTGGAATCCCCAGATCCGGAACATCAATGTGATCCGCCCGGGACAGAAGATCTTCTATTACGTGGAGCGGGAGGTCCTGGTGGACGCAAACGGCAATATCGTGGGCGACGCAGAGCCGCTGACGCCGGCTCTGGACCAGACCGGCCGGTATTACGTGGTGCAAAGAGGCGACACCCTCACCAGGATCGCCAAAAAGCTGGGGGTCACCCTGAAGGCCCTTCTGGAAAAGAATCCACTGAAAAACCCGAATCTCATCTTTGCGGGACAGAAGATCTACTACTGATCGGGGTTCGACCGGATATCGCGGGCAGGGGAAAGTCCCTGCCCGCTATTTGATTTCATTTGACGGCGACCGGGTGCGATGATACCCTATTTTCATGGAACAGGCAAAGCATAGAAACAAGTTCATCCTGGTCTTCTTACTGATGTCCTTCACCATCCTGGTGACCTCCACGGCCTTTATCAGCTGGTACTATCGGATCGCATCGCTGTACCCCTCCCGGGCCACGGACTTTACCGCGGAGGTGCTGGTTTACGTGATCCACATCCTGGGGATGCTGCTCTTTTCCTTTGGGGTAAAGCGCCGGCCGGACCTGGTGCTTCGCAGGGAGAGCTTCCTCATCTGCATCGGCCTCTGGTATGTATGCAGCCTCCTCTCCATGGTGACCCGGGTGGTGCCGGTGGTGATGGGCTTCGGGCTGCTGGCCTCTGTGGTGACGGGGCTCCTTTTCGGATACTACCTGACGGCCCTGGCCCGGTGGACCAAGGGAAGACGCGGTCTGGCCTTCGGGGGAGCCGGTGCGGCGACCTCCATTGCATCCTTTCTGATCTCTCTGCCCATGGACGGGACCTTTCTCCTGAGCCGGGGTGTCTGGGTCCTGTATCTGGTGCTGGCCCTGCTGGCCGGGGGATGCGGATGGCTTATTTTTCCCGGAAAAGAGGAAGCACAGCCCTGGGAGGCTGCGGAAGGGGCGTCTCCTGTGGCGGAAGGAATATCCCCCGCGCTGCCGGAAGACAGCATGAAAGCCTACTTCCTCTTCGGAGGACTCACCGTCATGCTCCTTAGCATGGTGGGAAATATGGGATTCTATTTTCCTTCGGCGGATATCACCCAGGCCGGCGTGGACCTGGAGTTTTCCAGAGCTTTTTATTCCATCGGCCTCATCGCCGCGGGGCTGATCTATGACCGCAGTCCCAAAACCGCCCTGATCCTGTGCAGCAGCACAATCCTGTTTCCCTTTGTGTCCCTGCTTCTCATGGACCAGGTCCGGGCCGGTGCGGTGGTCTGGGTGCTGGCCTATATCATTCTGGGATTCGTCTCCGTGTCCAGAGCGCTGTTGTTCGTCACGCCCGCTGGTTTGGACCCGAAGCTTTTGTTCCTGGCACCCCTGGGATTTGCCTGCGGCAGACTGGGGGAGGCCCTGGGCGCGACGCTGGGGATCCTCCTGACCCCCTACCGCCTCCCGCATATCATCGTGACCTCCGTGGTCTGTGTCTGCACCATGCTGGCCTTCTTCTTCCTGCTGGATCTGAGCTTTCGGACCAGACTCCGACAGGCGCAGCAGCAGCGACCTGCAGAGCCGAAGGAGGAGTCCGCGGACCTGTCCTCCCGGGAGCAGGAGGTCCTCCGGATGCTCCTGGACGGCAGGACCTACAAGGAGATCGCCTCCTCCCTCTACATTTCCGAAAATACCGTGAAATTCCACGTCAAGAATGTCTACAAAAAGCACGGCTGCGCAAACCGCAAAGAGCTCATCGCCAGATACAAAAGATGACAGGGGGACAGTCCCTCTGTCATCTTTTTCGTGGTATAATGAACGGGTCCTTCCCTGACGATATATATTTGATAGGTTTTCTGACATCTAAGGCGAAACGGAGAGACGAAGCATGATCAACTTTGACCATTTACCCCTGGACGAGGACATTCTGAAGGCCCTCAGGGAGCTGTCCATCAACTACGTATTCCAGCCCATCTTCCGGCCGGACGGGAAGACTGTCTATGCGTGGGAGGCCCTGATGCGGCCCACGGAGATGACGGTCCTGGAACTCATCGACGAATATCAGAAAATGGACAAGCTGCATGTTCTGGAGGTGGCCACCTTCTTCGGGGCCATGCAGGCGTACTTTGAGCGAGGCTACGGTCAGAGAGTCTCTATCAATTCCTTCCCCTCCGACTCCATGAGAAACGAAGAGGCGGATGCGTTCCTGGAGTGCTTCGGAGAGCGGATCAGGGGGAGGATGATCATCGAAAATCTGGAATATCCCTATTTTTCCCCGGAGCACTGGGAAGCGAAGAAGGTATCCGTGAAATTCATGGACAACCTGCTGGCGGCGGATGATTTCGGCAGCGGGATCCACGATCTGGATCTGGTCCGGACGATGGCGCCGGATATCGTAAAGCTGGACAGAGCCCTGATCTCCGGGATCGATCACATCCCCGAAAAACAGGAAAATGTAAAAGAGCTCTTCAAAAGCTTCCACGAAATGGGCATCCTGGTAGTTGCGGAAGGCGTAGAGGAGAAGGCAGAGTACGATTACCTGGTAAACCTGGGGGCCGACCTCTTCCAGGGATTCTACCTGGCCCGTCCTGCATAAAAGTTGTCAGGGGGAAAAGTTGTCAGGGGGACTGTCCCCCTGACAACTTTTCGGTCGATACAGAAGGAGAGCATGATGGACAAGAATGAGATCATGGACAGCATGGAAAAAGGCCTGGGGCGGTTCGCCGCCGAGGCCAGCATGGAAGTGGGGGATGCGTCCCCCCTCTTTGATCTGTCCGAATATCCGGAGGAGCAGCACGAGATCCTGCGGGAGTGCAACCGCAGGATCGACGAGGCGAACAGCAAATACCGGATCGCGAAATACAGAGAGGACATGTTCGCAAAGGGTCTGAAGGCAGGTATGTACTTTTGCACCTTCGACCGGGACGAGAACCTGACCTCCTTTGAATTTAACGAAGAGACGCGGCAGATGCTGGGGTATGACGGCCTGGAGGATCTGCCGAATGAGTTTGACAGCTGGGTGAAGACCCTGGTGCCGGAAGAGCGGGACGCCATCGTAAAGCTGTTCTGGAATTCCGTCCGCATCCACCGGGACCTGCCGGACATCACCCATGCCACCTACCGCATGCAGAAAAAAGACGGCAGCATCATCTGGGTCACCGGAGCGGGCCGGTTTATCAGGCGCCCCGAGGACGGCTCCCTGGAAATCTACATGGGCTGCTACCGGAATATCACGGCCCAGCAGGAGCGGGAGGAGTACCTGAAGATCATCGAGGCCATCGGCCGGGTCTTTAACTTTTCCATGTATATCGATGTCCGGGACATGAGCTACCGCATGATCAGCACCAATGAGTACGTGGAGGCGGTGCCAAAGGACCCGGATGCGCTGCAGTTTCTCCGAAGCAACGTGGCAACCTCCGTGGCGGAGACCTTCCGAAATGGTCTCTACGAATGGCTGCAAAAGGACAGGATCCTGGCGGCGGTGGAAGAGCACGGCTCCACCAGCATGGAGTTTTACAGCGAAAGCGCCAACCGCTGGTTCGACGGCATCTTCATGGTGGGAGACCGGAACGAGGACGGAACCCTGGCCCACATCGTATACGGCTGTCAGGACACCACGGAGGCCAAGCTCCAGAGCCTGGCACAGCAGAAAAAGATCTCCGAATTCGAGACGGAGATCTATACCGACTCCCTGTCCAGGATCCGAAACAGGCGGTTCCTGGATGAAAAGCTGGTCTACGAGCCCTGCAGAGCCGTGGTGATGGCGGACATCGACCTTTTCAAGCAGATCAACGACACGGCAGGTCACCGGAGCGGGGACGAGGCCATCCAAAAGGTGGCAGAGCTCCTGGAGCAGTCCCTGCGGAAAAACGATGTGGTGCTCCGTTACGGCGGGGATGAGTTCTTGATGGTCTTTTTCGACATCACAAAGGAGGACCTGGAGCATAAGCTGGGGAGCCTGAAAGAGGCCCTGAGGAGCATCCGGCTGGACGGCCATCCCGAGGTGCACATCACCATGAGCTTCGGCGGCGCCTTCGGAACCGACCTGGTGAGCAATCTGGTGGCCACGGCGGACCGCGCCCTGTACGAATCCAAGAAACAGCGGGACACCTACACCGTCCTGAAGGTATAAGTTGTCACGGGGACAGTCCCCCTGACAACTGGAAATAAAGCATGAACGAACACAACGTAAGGTTATACGATCATGAAATGTATCAGCTGCGGCGGTGAGGTAAGCCTCACCGACAAAGTATGCCCCCACTGCGGCAGGCCCCTGACCGAGACCGCGGGGTACCGGCGGGACCTTTCCCATTACGGAAAAGACAGCGCAAAGACAAAGAAAAAGGCGAGGGAGATCCTTTCGGAAAATGTCCCCATCGTCATCAGTGCCTTTCTGATGCTACTGCTTTTGGCCGCCGTCTGCGGGGTGCTCTATGTAAAAGAGAATGCCTACCGCTTCCGGGATGATGCGGCCAGACGGGAATCCGTGAAAAAATACGAGACATACCGCGCCGAGATCAGCCGGTTCCTGGAGGCCGGGGATTATACCGGCTTTGCGGCCTTTATGGACGTCCACAACATCGCGGAGTGGGAGGAGCCCTATGCGGACCTAAACCTCCTGGTGGATCTGGCGGGGGACTACAGCAGGTTGGCCTCCGCGGTGGAAGAGGCGACCATGTTCGGTCCGGAGGCCCGCAGATACGACCCGGAGTCGGATATCAGCTCCGTGCACAGCGCCATCTGGAACTTCTATTTCGAACTGGACAGCCAGAGGGAAAAGATCGAGGAGGACCCCTGCCGGGAGTACATCCATGACATGAAGGAAAAGGCGGACCTGATCCTGGAGATCTACCTGGGGCTGGACGAAGCCGGCCGGGAGGAGTACTTTGCCGCCTCGGACATCCGGCAGGAAGCCTATCTGGAGGAGGTGCTGCCCCATGAATAAGAAAGTGATCCTCTGGATTTCCATCATCCTCAACATCATCCTGGGGATCGTGTTTCTGGTAAACCTCCCCGGCGCCGTGGAAGAGCTGAAGTTTGAATATGTGGAGCAGGAGACCATCCGCCCCGACTCCCTTCGCATGTACCTGGAGCGGGAAAATTACGGCACCGCGGCAGCCCTCTCCCGTATCGTCCGGGCCGGGGCACAGGTGTCCGAGACGGATCTGGATTATTTCAAACTGGGAGAATACGC
>JAFYFY010000151.1 GCA_017543485.1 Lachnospiraceae bacterium
CATCGAGTATGTGAGCGGCATCATCCTCCTGGCATGGCAGTTTCTAAGCCCTGTCATGTATGGTATCGACTATGTCCCGGAGAAATACCGGACCCTATATATGCTCAATCCCATGACCCCCATCATCATCGCCTACCGGGATATCTTCTACTGGAAGCGGCCGCCGGAGCTGGGGACACTGGGGCTGGCGACGCTGATGGGGATCCTCAGCATCGTCATCGGATTTATCATTTTTGAGAAACTGAAGAAACGATTCTCGGAGAACCTGTAAGCGGATGAAGCCCGAAAACGCCATTGAAGTCACAAATCTGCATAAAAGCTTTCGCATCTACGTGGACCGGGGCGGGACCTTAAAGGAGATGGCCATCTTCTCCAAAAGGCGCCGGTACGAGAACCGGGAGGTGCTAAAGGGGGTCTCCTTTGAGGTGAAGCGGGGAGAGGCCGTGGGCCTTATCGGTCATAACGGCTGCGGAAAGAGCACCACCTTAAAATGTCTCTCCAAGATCCTCTACCCCGATGCCGGCACCGTGGAGATGCGGGGGCGGGTGTCCAGCCTCCTGGAGCTGGGGGCGGGCTTTCACCCGGACCTGTCCGGCCGGGAAAACATCTACATCAACGCCGCTATCTTCGGCCTGGGACGGAAGGAGATCGACAGGCGGCTGCAGGAGATCATCGACTTCTCCGAGCTGGAGCCCTTTATCGACAATCCAGTGCGGACCTACTCCTCCGGCATGTATATGCGCCTGGCCTTTTCCGTGGCCATCAATGTGGACGCGGACGTGCTCCTCATCGACGAGATCCTGGCGGTGGGAGATGCCAATTTCCAGGCCAAGTGCTTCGCCAAGCTGAAGGAGATCAAGGAAGGGGGATGCGCCATCATCATCGTCTCCCACTCCCTGGGGCAGATGGAGGCCATCTGCAACCGCTCCATCTGGCTACATGACGGCGTGATCCGGGAGGACGGGCCGGCGAAGAACGTCCATATGAAGTACCTGGAGTACATGGACGCCCAGCTGGCGGCGAAGACGGAGGGGAAGGTGCGCTCTGCCTTTACGGCCAAGGACCACCGCCCCAACGAGGACCTGTTAAAGGACGCCACCCGGGAAAACTCCATGCGCTGGGGAAACGGCGACGCCCGGATCGTGAGCATCGTCCTGTATGACCAAGAAGGCCGGCCGGCACACCTGTTCCACATCGGGGAGCAGATCCGGGTGCGGGTGGGCTATGAGGTGCGGCGCCCCGTGACGGATGCCGTCTTTGGCTTTGCCATCTACCGGGAGGACGGCACCCACATCTACGGCACCAACACGAAGATCGACGGGGAGACGGTGCCGGACCTCACCGAAAACGGGGAGGTGGAGTACCTCTGGGAGGATATCCCGCTGATGCCGGGGAAGTATTTGCTGGACTTTACCATCGAGAGCGGGGAGAAGCCGGTGGATTACTACCGGGAGGCGGAGTATTTCGATATCGTGGATGCCGGAAACGACGTGGGTCTGGTGCGGATCCGGCATGGATGGAAGCTGCCGGAAGGAAAGAGCGGGGAATCGGCCCATGAATGAGGGCCGTACAAAACACCGTAGCCTCTCCGGCACGGAACTGCTGTGCATCCTGATCCTGGCAGCCTTCGAACTCATCACCTTCCGAAGGGTCCTCTTCGGGGGATGGCTCATCGCCAGCGGTGGGGATGCGCTGAATGATGCGGACGGGCTGCTGGCAGTCCTTATGAACGAGCACTGGGTCCGGGTCATCCGGGGGCTGGAGCCCTGGGATACCTGGATGAGCCTGTATCCGGCAAAGGGGTCCGTGGCCTTTAACGATATGTACCTGATGCATGCCTTGCTGTATGTGCCGATGCGCCTGCTTGGGATGGACCGGTACGCTGCCTTCGCCGGGATGGTGTGCGGCTGGCATGCCATCGGGACTTACATTTGGTATGGCATGAGCCGGAAGGTGCTTCGGTGGGAGCCGCTGCCGGCACTGCTGGGGACCACGGCCTTTTCCTTCGGGAGCTACTACCTGGTGAAGATCTGGCACTGCCAGTTTCTGGCCATGGCGCTGGTGCCGGTGGTGATCGGAAGCGCATATGTGTTTTGGATGGAACTCACCGGGGACGTCAAAAAGCGGCGCATCGCCGGGGCCCTGTGGGTGTGCATGATGGTGCTGCTGTTCTATACGGCGCCGTACCTGGCCGAGTTTGTGATCATCGCCCATATCCTGTATGTGGTGGTGTCGTTCCTCACATCCGGGAAAGCCGGAATGGCGAAGGCCCTCCGGAGGATCGGAGGGTATCTGAAGAAGTACTGGTGGGAGATTCTTTGCTATATCGCACTGGGGATCCTGCTGATGATCCCCTTCTGCCTCCTGTACCTGCCCCGGATCGGCGGCAGCAGCCGGGATTATGCCGAGACCCTGTACTACTGCATCCCCTGGAGAGGCGTGCTGCGGCTCCCTTCCTCCAATCTCCTGTACGGCAGATGGATGGGGGATACCGGAAACGGCGAATGGGCCGTGGGGATCCCGATATTGGAATGGATCCTGTTATTGGCTTGTTTTGTGAGAGCCATCCGGAAGAAGGACGGACAGGGCATTGCGCTGTTTCTCACCACGGGACTGGTGTATGGGACAGTGCTGCGGGTGCATGGCATGAGCCTGTGGAAGGTGTTCTACGCGCTGATCCCCGGGGCGGCCTCCATGCGGGCTGTGTGTCGTATGGCATTGATGGCCATCCCTTTTGCGGCGCTGCTGCTGGGGAGGACGGCGCAAGGCATGCTGCAGATTGCGTCATCGGAAGCAGGACGGACGGAGATGAAGCAGAAAGGCCGGAACGTGGCTGTGCTGGGAATCCTGTGCGTCACACTGCTCGTCTACGCAGAGAACGCCCAGAGTGGCGGTATCGCCTGTGCTTGGACCCGGGACACCGCTCTGGCGCGGGAGGAGAGGCTCCTTGCTCTGGCGGGAACCGTCCCGGCAGACTGTGAGAGCTTCTACTGCGTAGAATCGGCAGCAGGAGCCGAGATGGCGGAATACCCCGGCTTCTACCGGGGATGCGCGGATGCCTGGCTCCTGGCGGATCTGATAGGCGTCCCCACCCTGAACAGCTTCGCCAGTTTCCTGCCGGAGGGGTATGGAGAGACCTATAACATCTACACCGCATCCTACGAGGGCGATGTACGGAACTGGATCCAAACGAACGATTTAAGGAATGTGTACCGTTTCGATTTATCAAGCGGTACCTGGATGAAAGTGGGAGAGCAGCCGTAACGTGAAGGCGCTGAAGATACAAAGCGATATGGCGAAAAGGGCTGCACAGATCCTGCTCCAGCTCCTTTACTATGGGTGCCTCATCCTCTTTCTCTGGAACAACACCATGGGGGAGGCTACCGGATTCGGCTATCTCCTGGACCATGCGGCGCGAAGAATTTTCTGGATCGTCTTCTTCGGGATTTCGGCGTTGAAACTGATCCTGTACCTGACTTCGGGTGAGAGACCGAAGCGGGAGAGTCTGCTGCTCATCTTCTTCGGTGCCTGGATTCTGCTCATCCGGACGCAGTGGAACGGATTTCTGGATGAGACCTTCCTCTACTGCCCCGTCATTGCCATGGGGGCAGTGGGAGAGGATGAAGGGAAGCTTCTGAAGGCCTGGTTCTGGGTGAAGCTCCTCATCATTTTGGAGTGCTATGCAGGATCCATGATCGGGATTATCCCTTATCTGGTATCCGGAAACGGGGGATTGGGGGCGGATCATGCTTTCGGATTTGCACATAAGAACACTCTGGGCATGGAACTCTTTAGCGTCTTGATCCTTGGATGGTGCGCCTTCCCCAAGAAAGGGAATCTGTTAACTATGTATGTCGGAATCCTAGGGGCCATGTTCTGCCACCGATATGTGAAGTCCGATACCGGAACGCTGATGTTGGCGGCGACGGCAGCAGCGGCGCTCATGCTGGAGATCGCCGAACATCTGCCGGCGAAGTGGACCTGGAAGGTGAGTGTTGGAAAGTGGCTTGGGTATGTGCTGGCATGGGGTTATTTCCTGTGTACGTTGATTAGTGTCCTTCTGGTGAGAGGGTATGGCACAGAAGAGAAAAATGCGAACACGGAGGGATTCTTTCACAAACTAAATGATCATCTGCACAGAAGACTGGAATTTCCCTGGAAGGGATTGCAGACATATGGAATCCATTTTCTGGGACAGCGTGTGGAGATGAACACGGGTGAAGGAGCATACTTCTTTCTGGATAATTCGTATTATTATCTGCTCCTTCACTTTGGGGTTGGAATATGGCTGGCGATCGGAATCGTCTCGGTCTGGATGATGGTGCGCATCGGGCCCGTGCAGATGGCCGAAGCCAAAC
>JAFYFY010000152.1 GCA_017543485.1 Lachnospiraceae bacterium
TTCAGTAGCGCTGATCTCATCTGCCAGTACCCGCTCAATGATCTTTACCTTTTCGACAGGATCAATCTTACTTTTTCTGGACATAGAAATACCCCCAAGTAGGTTTTATATTTCAATGTCCTACTTGGGGGTAGCATATCACCCGGCAGGGAACCTTTTTTTGATGGGATCTTTGGTCTGCTTGGATCTTTGTCTTCTCAGATCTCAAAGAGATCGCTGAGCTCCTTTAAGGCGCCGTCGGTCTCGTGAGCCAGCACCTTCTTGGCCAGGACCTTGCCCAGCTGGACGCCTTCCTGATCGAAGCTGTTCACGTTCCAAAGGAAGCCCTGGAACATGATCTTGTTCTCGAAATGGGAGAGCAGAGCGCCCATAGCTTCGGGAGTCAGCTGATCGCCGATGATGATGCTGGAGGGACGGTTTCCTTCGAACTTCTTATTGTTGTTGGCATCGTCCTTGCCGCAGGCGAAGGCCACGATCTGCGCCGCCACATTGGCACAGAGCTTCTTCTGGCTGGTGCTTCCCTGGATGTCCACATCCACACCCAGCTGGCTGTTCTTAAAGCCCACAAACTGCAGCGGGATGATGTCCGTGCCCTGATGGAGCAGCTGATAGAAGGAGTGCTGTCCGTTGGTGCCGGGCTCGCCAAAGAGGACGGGGCCGGTGGGATAGGAGACGGGCTCGCCAAAGCGGTTCACGCTCTTTCCGTTGGACTCCATATCCGCCTGCTGCAGATGTGCGGGGAAGCGGGAAAGGGCCTGAGAGTAGGGAAGGAGAGCCGTGGCGGGATAGCCCAGCACGTTTCTCTCATACACGCCGATGAGGGCATCCAGCATGGCGGGATTCTGCAGGGCATCCGCCTTGGTGGCCAGCTTGTCCTCCTCTGCGGCTCCCTTCAGGAACCGGTCGAAGACCTCGGGGGTAAAGGCCAGGGACAGGACGGCGCCGCCCACCGCGGAGGTGGAGGAGAAGCGTCCGCCGATGAAGTCATCCATAAAGAAGGCTGCCAGATAGTCGCTGCTCTTTGCCAGAGGGGAAGTCTCGCTGGTGACCGCCACCATATGCTTCGACGCATCCAGTCCTGCCTTTGCCAGGGCATCCTTCACGAAGGACTCGTTGGTCAGGGTCTCCAGGGTGGTGCCGGATTTGGACACCAGGACGAAGAGGGAGTGGGCCACATCGATGCCGGCCAGAACCCCTGCCGCGTCATCGGGATCCACATTGCTGATAAAACGGGCTTCCATGTGGAAGGCGCCGTTTTTCTTTGCCCAGTTTTCCAGTGCCAGATACATGGCCCGGGGACCTAAGTCGGATCCGCCGATGCCGATCTGCACCACGGTGGTGAACTTTTCACCTGCGCCGTTTACGATTTTCCCTGCGTGGACGGCCTCCGCAAATTCCGCGATCTTCTTTTGCTGAGCCAGATAGAACTCTCTCTTGTTCACACCGTCCTTTACCACATCGCCCCCAAGCTGGGAACGGGTAAGGTGATGCAGCACCAGTCTGTTCTCGCCGGTGTTGATGACTTCGCCGCCGTAGAGGGCTGCGAACTTTTCGGCCAGCTGTGCCTCATCGGCCAGGGCGGAGAGCTTTTGAAGGACCGTGTCATCCACTGCCTTTGCGGCGTAGTTGTAGGCCAGCCCCGCTGCCATGGGGACACAGTAGGTTTTGACTCTTGCGGCCCCGCTGTCACCGCTCATGACTTCTTTGACAGAGACCTTCGGGGCTCCTGCCAGATCCTTGAAGCTGTCCAGGGTATCCAGGTTTTTCCATGCGACCATGTTGTTTTCCTCCACTTCTTTGCAAAAGGCGTCAGCGCCTTTCGCGGATTTCACTGCTCCACATTATACCACAGTCGGGGTGCCTTCGCCATCCCGACGCACTCATAGCGCATAAAATGCACAGCGCATAAAATGCACAGCGCATAAAAATCCCCCGGAGCCCTGGGGCCCCGGGGGACTTTTCTTTCATCCGGTTCTTCCGGAAGCTTTAGAACGACTCGTGGAAGGTTCTGGAGATGACGTCAGCCTGCTGTTCGGGAGTGAGCTTGATGAAGTTCACTGCGTAGCCGGAGACGCGGATCGTCAGCTGAGGATAGTTCTCGGGATGAGCCTGTGCATCCTTTAAGGTTTCTCTGTTCAGAACGTTTACGTTCAGGTGATGGCCGCCCTTGGTTGCGTAACCATCAAGAAGATTCACCAGGTTGTTCACCTGAGTGGTGCTAGCGGTTGCTGCCATGATTATTTCCTCCTGTATTATTTATCGATTATTTAAAGTCATCCAAGCCGTCATGAAGAGTGGGGACGCTGCATGCCAGAGGGGTTCTGGAGCAGTCCGTGCAGCCCATGGTCGTGACGTCCCGGACAGATGCCTGATCATCGGAGGTGTCAACATTGACATGCCCCATGCCCTTGGCCATTCCGGCGTCCAGCATACTTACCAGATCATCGATCATGTCTTTCTGATCCATAACGAGCTCCTTTCTGTGATATCGTGGGCGACATCGGGTTTTCTGCAATTATTTCTGAAGGTCGAGTTCGATGTCGCCTGCAAACACCTGATCTTCCTTGCCCAGTGCTCCGGGGATGATGGTGAAGGTATTGGAGATACCATCCTGTGCATCATTGAACGGAAGCTTGGAGACGGAGGACAGGGATGCGACTGCACCGTGGGTGTCACGGCCGTGCATCGGGTTTGCACCGGGTGCGAAAGGCTGGCCCTTACGACGTCCGTCAGGGGTGTTTCCGGTAGCCTTACCGTAGGTCACGTTGGAGGTGATGGTAAGGATGGAAGTGGTGGGCACGCCGTTGCGGTAGGTGTGATGTCTGCGGACAGCGGTCATGAACTTGTGGACGATCTCCTGTGCGATATCGTCAACGCGGTCATCGTCGTTGCCGTACTTCGGGAACTCGCCGGTGGTCTTGAAGTCGGTGATGATGCCGTCTTCGTCGCGGATGACCTCGACCTTCGCATACTTGATGGCGGACAGGGAGTCAGCCACGATGGAAAGTCCGGCGATACCGGTGGCGAAATATCTCTTGACGTTCTTGTCATGCAGAGCCATCTCAGCTCTCTCATAGCAGTACTTGTCGTGCATGTAGTGGATGATGTTCAGGGTGTTGACGTAGACATCTGCCTGCCACTCCATCATGTCCATGAACTTTGCATAGACATCATCGTAGTCAAGCACATCGCCTTCCACAGGACGGTACTTGGGGCCGACCTGCTTCTTGGTGACTTCGTCGATACCGCCGTTTAATGCATACAGCAGGCACTTTGCCAGGTTTGCTCTTGCACCGAAGAACTGCATTTCCTTACCGATGACCATGGAGGAGACGCAGCATGCGATGCCGTAATCGTCGCCGTGCACCACTCTCATCAGGTCGTCGTTCTCGTACTGGATGGAGGAGGTGGTGATGGAGAGCTTTGCGCAGTACTTCTTCCAGGCCTGAGGAAGTCTGGTGGACCAGAGCACGGTCAGGTTCGGCTCGGGAGATGCACCCAGATTCTCAAGGGTGTGCAGGTAACGGAAGCTCATCTTGGTGACCATGTGGCGTCCGTCTACGCCGACACCGCCCAGAGACTCGGTAACCCACACGGGATCGCCGGCGAAGATCTGGTTGTACTCGGGGGTACGGGCGAACTTGACGCAGCGCAGCTTCATGATGAAGTGGTCCACGAACTCCTGGATCTGCTCCTCGGTGAAGGTGCCGTTAGCCAGGTCTCTCTCCGCATAGATGTCAAGGAAGGTGGAGGTACGGCCAAGGCTCATTGCTGCGCCGTTCTGCTCCTTGACAGAGCAAAGGTAGCCGAAGTAGGTCCACTGGATGGCTTCCTGAACGTTTGCCGCGGGCTTGGAGATATCGCAGCCATAGGAGGCAGCCATTTCCTTCATCAGCTTCAGAGCGGTGATCTGCTCGGAGAGCTCCTCGCGAAGGCGGATGACGTCATCGGTCATCACGCGTCCGGTGGAATCCTTCTGATCCTGCTTGTCCTCGATCAGTCTGTCGATTCCGTACAGAGCGACTCTTCTGTAGTCGCCGATGATACGGCCGCGGCCGTAAGCATCCGGAAGACCGGTGATGATGTGAGAAGAACGGCAGGCTCTCATCTCTTGGTTGTAAGCATCGAAGCATCCTGCGTTGTGGGTCTTGCGGTGAACGGTGAAGAACTCGCTGATCTCGGGATCCACTTCGTAGCCGTTGTCGGAGCATGCCTTCTCAGCCATGCGGATACCGCCGTAAGGCTGCAGGGAACGCTTGAAGGGCTTGTCAGTCTGGAAGCCCACGATGGTCTCCTTGCTCTTGTCCAGGTAGCCGGGGCCATGGGAAGTGATGGTGGAAACCACCTTCGTATCCATGTCTACGACACCGCCGCGCTCTCTCTCGAGCTTCTGGAGATCCAGAACCTGATCCCACAGATCCAGGGTGTTCTTGGTGGGGCCGGCGAGGAAACTCTCATCTCCGTCATAGGGATGGTAGTTTCTCTGGATGAAGTCGCGAACATTGACTTCTCTGTCCCACTTGCCGGTGGTGAAATCTTGCCATTCAGCAGCTTTTTCAGATCTCATTTCAATGCCTCCTATGTGATAAAATGTATGATTTGAAGCAGCGTACCCCGGATGGGGTCGTGCGCCTCATGAACGTACCATCATTATAGGTAACATTGTATACATCGTCAAGAATCCGGAATGTTCTTTTTTTCGTACAAAGCCCGAAAATACAGGAAATTTTGTGTATACAAGGGTACAGAAACAGGTTATGAAAAATTAAGATTCCCTGCCTTGCAAGTGCCGGGAGAATGGGAGTATACTACGAGGTAACTGTTGCATGGCAGGCGCAGTTTTCAAAGACGCCTGTATACTCAGAAGACCGCGGCCCGAAAGGGAGAACGCGGCGAAGGATCGAGAAAAGGAGGAAACCCATGACCGGAATTACGAAGGACATGATGATCGGGGAGCTGGTAAACGCTCAGCCCGATGTGGTCCCTGTGCTGCTTGAGGCCGGTATGCACTGTCTCGGATGCCCCGCATCCCAGATGGAGACGCTGGAGGAAGCCGCACTGGTACACGGCATCGACATCGATGCACTCATGACAGCGATCGAGCAGGCATAAGCGTTTTGCCCGGCCGCGGACGGGAGGCTTTCGCCTCTTCGTCTGCGGCAGCGGGCCGCACCGTCCGGATTCTTCGGAATCCGCCTTTCCCGCCTTCCGCGGTGTGCGGTCCGTATGACAGGTTCAGGACATTTTCCGAGACTTCCAAGCAAGTGGAAAAAGCGGCATCGCCGCGATATACCGGTCCGCGGGAGAACCGCTTCCGGACCGGGGCAGGGGGATTTATGGCCGAAGGGGAACTGGAACGGATCGCCGGATACGTCGATCATATCATCTTTCGAAACGAGACCAACGGATATACGGTCTTTGTGCTGGTGGAGAAAAAGACCGGAAAAGAGACCACCGTCACGGGGATGTGCCGGGATCTGGATATCGGGGAGAACGTGGAGCTGCAGGGGGAGTTCGTCCAGAATCCCACCTACGGCAGACAGTTCCATCTTTCTTCCTATCATGTGGTACAGCCCTCGGATGTGGAAGGCATGGAGCGGTATCTGGCCTCCGGTGCCATCAAGGGGGTGGGAGCGGCTCTGGCCGCAAAGATCATCCGGCACTTCGGGGAGGACACCTTCCGCGTCATCGAGGAGGAGCCGGAGCTCCTGGCCCAGATCAAGGGGATCAGTACCCGGAAGGCCATGGAGATCGCGGTCCAGATGGAGGAAAAAAGAGAGCTCCGGGATGCCATGGTGTTCCTGGGAAAGTTCCAGATCTCCCAGGCTATGGCGGTGCGGATCTACGAGGCCTACGGTCCCAGGCTCTACAACATCATCCGGGAGAATCCCTACCGCCTGGCGCAGGACATTCAGGGGATCGGATTCCAGACAGCGGACCGGATCGCGGCGGAGATGGGGATGAGCAATGACAGTGAGTTCCGGATCCGGTGCGGCTTTGAATATGCCCTCTCCCAGAGCATCGCCGAGGGGCATTCCTACCTGCCGGTGGAGACGGCGGTATCAAATGCCGCCCAGCTTCTGGGGGTAGAGCCGGAGGAGGTGCAGCGGGAGCTGGATGCCCTCCTCATCGAACGGCGCGTGATCATCCGGGACGGAAGGGCCTATACTTCCCTCATGTACAACGCAGAATGCGACTGCGCCCGGATGCTCTTTGAGCGGAACCTGAAGTTAAAGGACCTGAGCGCCGGCGCGCGGAAGGCATTTGAGGAGCGCATCGCCCAGGTGGCGGGCAAAAACGGCATGACGGCGGACCCTCTGCAGATTGAGGCCGTACAAAAATGCGTGGAGAACGGGATCTTTCTTCTCACCGGCGGGCCCGGCACCGGAAAGACCACCACCATCAATCTGGTGATCCGGTATTTTATGGAGGAGGGCATGGACCTTCTTCTGGCGGCTCCCACAGGGCGGGCGGCCAAGCGTATGACGGAGGCCACGGGATTTGAAGCCACCACCATCCACCGCCTTCTGGAGGTGGGAGGAGACCTGGAGGACGGACATCAGGGGAAGTTTCAAAAGGGTGCGGACAACCCGCTGGAAGCGGATGTGATCATCATTGACGAAATGTCAATGGTGGATCTTCTGCTGTTTCGGGCCCTTCTGTCCGCCATCGTTCCCGGGACCCGGATCATCCTGGTGGGGGATGCCTCCCAGCTGCCCAGCGTGGGGGCGGGACAGGTGTTCCGGGACCTGCTGGGGAGCGAATGCTTTGCCATGATCCGTTTAAACCGGATCTTTCGGCAGGCGGAGGGGAGCGACATCGTCAAAAACGCCCACCTCATCGATCAGGGGCGGGACATCCCGCTGGATACCAATTCCAGGGATTTCCTGTTCCTGGAGCGCAACGACGAAAAGCTCATCCGGCAGATCATGGTCTGGATGGTGCGGGATAAGCTTCCGGAGTACTGCCATGCGGGGCTTCTGGACATCCAGGTGCTGACCCCCATGCGAAAGGGGGCTTTGGGGTGCGTGGAGCTCAATACCTACCTGCAGGAGGTCCTGAATCCTCCCGCAAAGGACAAGGCGGAGATCCTGTACCAGGACACGGTCTTCCGGGAGGGGGACAAGGTGATGCAGGTGCGGAACAATTACCGCCAGGAATGGACCGTCACCGGACTTTACGGCGTGAAGATCGATTCCGGGCTGGGGGTGTTTAACGGAGATATGGGCCGGATCCGGAAGATCGAAGCCGATGCCTCCGGCATGGAGGTGGAGTTTGACGACGGCAGAGTCTCCCGCTACGGCGGCGCAGAGCTGGCGGATCTGGAGCTGGCCTATGCCATCACCATCCACAAATCCCAGGGGAGCGAGTATCCGGCTGTGGTGATCCCCATTCTGGACCCGCCCATGCCGCTGCAGTACCGGAATCTCCTCTACACCGGCGTCACCCGGGCGAAATCCTGCGTGGTGCTGCTGGGCAGTGCCGAGCGGATCAGGCGGATGATCGGAACGGAAGGAGAACGGCGCAGATACAGCTCTTTGCAGGAACGGATCCGGGAAGCGGAGGGACTGGGATGAAGGAGCTCTTTCGCACCGCAGGGGAGTTTTTGCTGCAGCTCCTGTACCCCCGCAGATGCCCGGTGTGCGACGGGATCGCATCCCCCTTCGGAGAGACGGTATGCGCCGAATGTATGCCGGTGCTAAAGCCCGTGGTGGCTCCCAGATGCATCCGATGCGGGCGGGGGCTTTCTTCGGAGCAGGCGCTTTGCGATGCCTGCCGGAGCGGCGCGCATCTTTTCGCCCGGGGGAGAAGCCTTTTTACCTACCGGAGCGCGGCTCCTTCCCTCTACCGGTTCAAGTATGCGGGTCGCCGGGAATATGCCCGGTTTTACGGGGAGGAGGCGGTATATTGCCTGGGGGATGAGATCCGGAGCTGGGGGCCGGACCTTCTGGTGCCCGTGCCTCTTCACCCAAAGCGCAGGAAAAAAAGAGGATACAACCAGGCGGCGGAATTCGCAAAGGAGCTCTCCGGGCAGCTGGGGATCCCGGTGTCGGAAAACGCGCTGAAAAGGACCCGAAACACGGCTCCCATGAAGCTGCTGAGCCCCGCACAGCGCCAAAATAATTTGAAAAAGGCTTTTATTGTGCCCGGAAATGATGTAAAATCAAAGAAAGTTCTCGTCGTGGACGACATCTACACGACGGGAGCCACCATCGATGAGGCAGCAAGGGCACTTTTGGAAGCCGGAGCGGCAAAGGTTCTGTTCGTGACCATTGCGGGACCCGGTGCCCGCGGCACGAAGGTGCAATGACAGGAGGAAGTATGAACGCCAGAAACTGCAGAAGATGCGGAAAGATCTTTAACTACGTCGTCGGAATGCCCATTTGCCCGGCCTGCAAGGAGGCCATGGAGGTGAAGTTCCAGGAGGTGAAGGAGTACGTCCGGGAGCACAAGGGCGTGGGAATCCGGGAAGTGGCGGAAGCCTGTGACGTGGATCCCCAGCAGATCAGACAGTGGCTGCGGGATGACCGTCTGGAGATGACGGAGGACTCCGCCATCATGTTAAACTGCGAGGGATGCGGTACTCCCATCCGTTCCGGGAGATTCTGCGACAAGTGCAAGGCCCAGATGCTGTCGGGGCTGCAGCAGGTGTCCAAGAGCATGAGACCTGCAGGCGGATCCACACAGGGCAGCAATGATCCCAACGGCCCCAGATGGCGTTCTTAAAAGGCAGAAGGCAAGGTACGAAAAGGTCCAGTTATGCTCAACGAAAAACGCGTGATCCTCATGACGAGAATGGCTGCGTATGAAGCGGGTGAGGGCAGGCGCAACATGGCCACCGGAAGGTATTTTCGCGGGGACTATGTGGCACTGCAGCTGCTGAAGGCATTTATCAGCGCCACCCTTTCGTTTGCACTCATTCTCGCAGTTTATGTCTATTACAATTTTGAGACCTTCATGGAAGGGCTCTACGAGATCAATCTGATGGAGTTTGTCCGGACGCAGGTGGGGAACTATCTGCGCTTTACGGTGGTCTACATCATCATCGCCTATGTGGTATGCTCCGTGAAGTATGCGAAAGCCCGCGGAGGTCTCAGAAAATATTACAACAATCTGAAAAAACTCTCGAAGCTCTATCAGGAGCGCGAGTAGTCCGGAGCTGGTATGACGGTATTATTGGAAATACGGGAAAAGATCAAAGAAATCTACAGCAGGATCGATGCCTTTCTGATCCCCTTTGTCAGATTTTTGCTGGCCTTCATCGTCCTGCGGATGATCAATGACCGGCTGGGGTATATGACGAGGCTTGACAACACCGCACTGGTGCTCATCGCCTCCCTTTTGTGCGCGGTGCTCCCGGGAAGCATGATCCTGTTCCTGGCGGCGGTCTTTTCCCTCGCACATATCTATGCGCTGTCCCTGGAGGTGGCGGCGGTCACCTTTGTCCTCTACCTGCTGGTGTACCTGCTGTATCTGCGGTTTGCACCCAAGGAGAGCCTGGTGGTGGCGCTGACCCCGGTGCTCTTTGCCCTGCACATCCCCTATGTGGTGCCCATCGTCATGGGACTGGTGGGGACCCCCGCATCGGCGGTCTCCGTGGCCTGCGGGATCCTGGTGTATTTCCTGCTGGCGACGGTGACGGGAAATGCCACCAACATCGGCGGGATGGATTCCGATGAAGCCATTGCCAAGTTCCGTCTCGTCATCGACAGCCTCATGGGCAATAAGCAGATGCTGGTGCTGATCGTGGCCTTTGCGGTGGTGACCATCGTGGTGTGCCTCATCAGACGGCTGTCCATCGAACACGCCTGGACCATCGCCATCATCGCCGGTGTGGTGATGAATGTCATGATCCTGCTGGTGGGGGATCTGATCTATGATGCGGGGTTTTCCTTCGGCAGCGTGATCCTGGGATCGCTCCTGGCCGTGGTGGTGGCGAAGGTGCTGGAGTTCTTCCGGTTCTGTGTGGACTACAGCCGGACGGAACGGGTTCAGTTCGAGGATGAAGAGTATTACTACTATGTGAAGGCCGTGCCGAAGATGATGGTGCCCCGCTCCGAGCGCACCGTGAAGCGCATCAATCGCTCCAGCAATCCGGAGGCGGAGGAGTACGGACGGCGCAGCCGGATGCAGGAAGAGGAAGAGGAGTACTACCCGGAGGACGACGATGTCGAGGTCTGGGAGGATGATTACGAAGAGGAAGAATACTACGAGGACGAGGGCAACGAGTAAGCCCGGTCCTCTCCGGAAGGCGTTTGTTGTATGCAGTGGATGATTGACTTAAAAGATTATATCCGGAACTTCGGCATCTACAGTATGACCATGGACTGGAGAGATGTGGTGGAGATCCTGATCATCACCATCCTGGCCTATTATATGCTGAAGTGGATGAAGACCACGAGAGCCTGGTCCCTGATGAAGGGTCTGATCCTCATCGGTCTTTTTTTGGCATTCGCGTATTTCTTTGAAATGAAGACCATCCTCTGGCTCACCCAGAACATCGTGTCCTTTGCGGTGATCGCCCTCATCGTGGTGCTGCAGCCGGAGCTTCGCAGTGCCCTGGAGACCCTGGGGAAAAAGACCGTTTTGGGGACATTCCTCAGCAGGGACGGGAAGGAAAAGGCAGAGATGCTCTCCGAACAGAGCATCAATGAGATCGTCAAGGCCTGCACGGAGATGGGAAAGGTCCGCACCGGAGCCCTCATCGTCATCGAGCGCAGAGAATCCCTTGCCAAGGTGGAGGAGACCGGCATCGCCGTGGACGGCGCGGTTTCCAGCCAGCTCCTCATCAACATCTTTGAAAAGAACACTCCCCTCCATGACGGAGCGGTGATCATCCGGGACAACCGCATCAGCGCGGCCACCTGCTACCTGCCCCTCTCGGACAGCGAGAAGATCTCCAAGGATCTGGGCACCAGACACCGGGCCGGCATCGGGATCTCGGAGGAATCTGACTGTGTCACCGTCATCGTATCCGAGGAGACGGGCCGGATCTCCATGGCGGAGGACGGCAATCTGGAACGGAACTTAAGCGGCGATGAGCTGCGCAGGCTCCTGCGCAAGAAGGTAAACCACGCCGAGGAACAGCAGGAAGAGGAACAAAAGACCGGAAAGAAGAGGTGGTGGGAATGAAGAAAATGCCAAACCTTCGCGATCTCCTTCTGAAAGATGCCGGTCTGAAGCTCCTGTCCCTGCTCCTGGCCTTTCTGCTCTGGTTTCTGGTGGCGCGGACCCTGGATCCTTCGGACACCATCACCTTCAACAATGTGCGGGTGAACATCACCAATGCGGATATCCTGGAGGCCCAGGGGAAGGTCTATGAGATCCTGGACAACACGGGGATCGTCCGGGTCACCATTAAGGGACCCAAGAGCGTCACCGGCAGGCTGCAGGCCTCGGATGTGCTGGCAGAGGCGGATGTGAGCCTTCTGACGGAGGACAATACCATCCCCATCTCCCTGTCCCTGAACACGGACGATACCGTGGATGAGATCTCCGCAAACCTCCAGGCCGTCAAGGTCAGCGTGGAGACCCTGGCATCCAAATATGTGCCGCTGAATTCCACTCCCCTGGGAACCGTGGGAGAGGGATTTGAGTTGGGGCCCATCACCCTGGACCAGAACATGATCGAGATCTCCGGTCCCAAATCCGCAGTGGACCGGGTCCGCTACGCAAATGTGGACGTGAATGTGGAGGGAGTCACCCGGAGCATCTCCGCCAATATGGAGATCGAGCTCTTTGATGCCAACGACAGGCAGGTCAGCCTGGACAATCTGAACATGCAGACCAGATATACCCATGTGGATGTCATCGTCCTGGCCACAAAGCGGGTGGCGGTACACGCATCCCGCACCGGCTCCCCGGCGGAGGGGTATCTGTATTCCGGCTCCTTAAGCATCAGTCCTGCCATGGTGACCCTGTCCGGAAGCCAGAGCGCTCTGGCGGGCATCATCAACCTGACCATCTCGGACCCCGTGGATATCACCGGGGCTTCGGAGAGTGTGAGCAAGACCGTGGACATCACCCAGTATCTGCCGGAGGGCGTGACGCTGGCCGCCACGGAGACGGATACCATGTTTACGGTGACGGTCCCCGTGGAGCCTGTCTCCTACCGTACCCTGCAGATCCCCGTATCCAATCTGACCCTGACGGAAGTGCCGGAGACGGCTGTGCTTTCCCTGGACCGGGATGCCTTTATCGAAGTGCGGTTCTCGGGACTGGCCTCCGAACTGGAGCAGATGACCGGAGAGAGTGTCTTCGGCGAAGTGGAGGTGGGGACCTACATGGAGAGCGAGGAGATCCTGCGGCTTACGGAAGAGTCCTATGAGATGCCGGTGACCTTCACCACCCTGGGGACCGTGAAGACGGTGCAGACCGCCTATGTGACGGTTTACGTGCTGGAGGGTCAGGACGACTAAAGGCAATATCCGCCTATTTGCGAACGGAAGGATTTGTGATAAAATATTTCTGTAGATGGCAGCACCGTTTCGGGGAGCGGTCCGGGAGCTGCCGTGCATATAAGGGGGAGTACACGAATATGTGCAGTCAGAAGGTGACGATCAAAAATCCGACCGGTCTGCATTTAAGACCTGCCGGGATCCTCTGCAAGGAGGCCATGCAATATAAATCCCTCATCACATTCCGCTTCAAGGACAATACGGCCAATGCAAAGAGCGTGCTCAGCGTGCTGGGTGCCTGCGTCAAATGCGGGGATGAGATCGAGTTTATCTGCGAGGGCGAGGATGAGGAAGCAGCTCTTCAGAGCCTGGTGAATGTAGTGGAGAGCGGTTTGGGAGAATAAGAAAAGAGCCTGTCCCGAAGGGGGCAGGCTTTTTTGAAAGGATCAGGAATGGCGGGCAGGACGATCAGTATCATCATCCCGGTCTACCGGCTGGAAAAATATATCAAAACGACGCTGGACTGTGTCCGGGCCCAGACGGATCAGGACTGGGAGCTGATCCTGGTGGATGACTGCGGCGGGGACGGCTCCGCAGAGGTCATCGAAAGGTACGTGGAAGAGACCGGGGACTCCCGGATCCGGCTTCTGCGCCTTCCGGAAAATCAGGGTCCCGCCGAGGCCAGAAACCGCGGCGTGGAGAATTCCACCGGCCGTTTCATCGCCTTTCTGGACGGGGATGACATCTGGCGCCCGGAAAAACTGGCGCATCAGCGCGCCTTTCAGGAGCGAACGGGAGCGGCCTTTGTCTTTACCGGATATGAATTTGCGGACGAGACCGGCGCGGGACTGGGAAAGGTGGTCCGGGTCCCGGAGAAGCTGACCTACAAAGAGGCATTAAAAAACACCACGATCTTTACCTCCACCGTGATGTTCGATACGGAGCAGATTCCCCGGGAAAAGATCCGCATGCCCCGGATGAAGTCCGAGGATACCGCGCTGTGGTGGCGGCTTTTGCGGGAGGGTGCCGTGGCCCGTGGGCTGGACGAAAACCTGGTCCTCTACCGCCGTCCGCCAAAGAGCCTCTCCTCCAATAAGCTGGAGGCCGTCCGCAGGATCTGGAATCTGTACCGGAAGGCAGAGCATCTCTCCGTCCTCCGGAGCGCATATTATTTTTGCTTCTGGGCCTTCCGGGCCGTGCGCAGGCGCCTGTAGGTGCCCGGACGGACGCTTCGCATATCAGGGCCTTTCAAACAGGAAGTAGTGACCGCCCTCGGTGCGCAGGTCCTCATAGGTAAAACCGTATCTGTCAGCCGCCTTGGAGAGCTCCTCCGGGCGGCTTTCTTCGTTCCCGGGGAGCAGCACAGTGCGCACCCCGGTATCCGCCGCGGTCTGCAGGACCTTCTCCGCATCCGACAGACGTGCATAATACCGAAAATCCGTCAGGGCATCCCGGCACAGGGCGATCTCTTCACTGTATTTGTCATAGGTGTATCCCTGCAGGGAGGGATCCCACAGATCCCGTCCGTACAGTGTTTGAAACTCCGGTGCATAGATGCGCACTGCAGCCTGGATGTCGTCGGGAGCCAGCAGATACGTCCCTTCCGGATACCGCGCCCGGAGCTCCTTTACCGGATCCGGCTCCTTCGGAGCGGCATCCCTTCGCCAGAGTCCCTGCCCGCAGTCCCCGCACAAAAGCACCGCTGCCGTCAGCAGCAGGAGCAATGCGGCTCTTATCGGGAGGGAGAGGCTTCGGAGCTTTTCTTCATATGCAAAAAACGCGGTGCATCCGGTGAAGGCGATGAGGAGATTCACCGGGACGATGCTCCAGAACATGGCATAGGAGTCGTAGGCCGTAAAATACAGGGACAGGGCCCAGGCCGTGGGGGGGAGGATGACCAGGACGGACGCAGCCCCCGCGTACAGAGCAAGGGGCATGGTCCGCCGGGACAAAAAGTGCCTTCGAAGCTCCCGGAAGCAGCAGAGCAAAAGGGTGCCCAGCAAAAAGAAGACCAGCACCTTATTGTCCCTGGTGACTTCATGAAATCCGGTGACAAAGCCGGCCAGACGGTTCATCATGCTCCCTCCTTTCCGCGCTTTTTCAGAAAGCGACCGTACAGGAAGGAGGCCAGGCAGATCCCGGCGTACAAAAGGGCGCAGCTTTTGGCGCCGAACAGGGTCCAGACCAGGATCCCCTCACACAGGACGGGGAGAAACGCCAGCAGGTATTTTCGCCGAAGGAGGAGGTCCGTCAGGGAAGGGATCAGGAGCCACGCGCGGATGGCAGGCCCGGTCCATCCGGCGGACAGGACGAGAAAGCCGTCATAGGGGAAGGCGGCATCGGATGCAAACAGGAGCAGCAGGATCAGGGACAGGAACAGGAGCCGCTTTTTCCGGTCCCGAAAACACACGCCGGACAAAGAGATCCAGGCACACAGTCCCGCCAGAAACCAGAAGACCGGGAAGATCCGCCAGACCAGCACCGGGGCAGAGATGTGAAAGACCCTGCCCAGCACCGCGTAGAGAAAGGGCAGGCACAGGATCCGGAGTCTGGTGGGGACCCCTTCCGTATAGGGCATGCCCGTCATGGGGTTCACGCTGTAGAGGGAACCGGTATGCATGGCAGATGCCACGGTCTCTGCAGTGAGATCTCCCCGCAGGCTGACCCGGTGGCCGGTGATCAAAAGACACAGGATCACCCCGCTCAGAAGAAGGGGCACCGCGATCCACAGGGGGGAAAGGGGCTCCCGGGGGGGCTTTTTTTCCTCCTCCGGTTTTTCCTCGGAGGTCCATTTTTTCCAAAGAGAGATGCCAATCCAGGAAAAGTAGCAGAGGGTGCCCAGGGCGATGAAAAAGAGGGCGAACCTTCGGACGCCGGTCCCCAGATCGGCGCCGCTTCTCATGGTCAGGAGCCAGGCAGCCTCCCCGGGCAGGAGCAGGATCTGTGCCCCCAGGGCGAATGCGGCCGCCCCTCCCAGCGGGGTATGCCGGTCACGCTGCAGGGATTCTCCGGCCAGATTTGAGATTGTGACGGCTCCTTTGCCAAAAAGGAGCGCTGCCGCCGCCAGAAACAGCGGCAGGAGAAAGGAGATGGCGGATTCCATGGGTTTCGGAGGGCCTCCGGGTCAGAAACAGTTTTTTTCGTTCTTCAGATAGATGGGGCGGGATTTGACTTCCATATAGGTCTTGGCCAGGTACTGCCCCAGGATCCCGGTAAAGAAAAACTGGATCCCGCTCAGGAAGAGGATGATGCACACCAGGCTGGGCCATCCTGCCACCGGATCCCCGAAGAGGATCTTGCGGACGATGATAAAGATCACCATGAGCAGGGCCAGCAGGCAGAAGACCACCCCCAGCACGGAGGCCAGGACCAGGGGCACCGTGGAAAAGGCGGTGATCCCCTCGAAGGAGTAACGGACCAGCCCCCAGAAGCTCCACTTGGTCTTTCCGGCAGCCCGGTCCACATTTTCAAAGTCGATCCATTTGGTGCGAAAGCCCACCCAGCCGAAGATCCCTTTGGTGAAGCGGTTGTACTCTCCCATGGAGAGGATGGCATCCACCATCTGTCTGGTCATCAGCCGGTAATCCCGGGCGCCGTCCATCATTTCCACCTGGGAGATCTTCCGCATCAGCCGGTAGAAGCGTCTGGCAAAGAAGCTCCGGATGGGAGGCTCCCCTTTCCGGTTCACCCGCCTGGTGGCGGCGGAGTCATATCCCTCGTCCAGGGCGGCGAACATCTCCGGCAGCAGCGCCGGGGGATCCTGCAGGTCCGCATCCATGATGACCACATAGTCCCCGGTGGCATTCTGAAGCCCCGCATACATGGCG
This sequence comes from Lachnospiraceae bacterium, assembly GCA_017543485.1. Classification (GTDB taxonomy): domain Bacteria; phylum Bacillota; class Clostridia; order Lachnospirales; family Lachnospiraceae; genus AC2028. The sequence goes on from JAFYFY010000152.1 coordinate 16,226, forward strand.
GCTTCCTTTCCGAAATTCCGGGAAAAGGAGATGAGGTGGACGGATCCGTCCGCTTCATGAAGCCGGCGCACCGCCTCCACCGTGCCGTCCGAAGAGCCGTCATCGATAAACAGAAGCTCCGGTGTGATGTCCCGGGCCTTTAGAAAGTCCCTTTGTCTGGAAAACTCCGCATAAAACAGGGGGATGGACTCCTCCTCGTTGTAGCAGGGAATGATGACGGACAGACAGCTCATGACAGTCTCCTTTGATGCGGGTTTACTGGAAGATCCAGTTGCGATACGGCAGCAGCCGGATGTCTATATCATACATGCGGCGCAGGAAAAAAGCAAAAAACAGCGCAAAGGCCAGGACGACACCTGCGCTCAGAAGCTTTCGAAGCACCGGGTTCGGGATCCCCAGGGTCTTCCCCTCTTCCGGGAGGAGCAGGATCACCCGGGGCAGCAGAAAGACCTGGGAGATGATCATATAGTAGGCGATCCGGGAGGCTTCGGGGACAAAGCTCCCGCAGCATACCACCACCAGCCCCATGAGGTTCAGCAGCAGATAGAACCGGACCGCGGCATCCTTTTTCCACGCCTCCCGTCCGAACAGTACCGTCATCAGAAGGGTAGCGCCGCACTTGGCCAGATTTCCGTAGGAGATGTTGGCGACATCGAATGCGGAGTCCCGATAGTAGGGATAGAACCGGAAGATCAGCTCCCGGTACAGGTCCTGGGCAAAGAGGAGGCTCAGAAGAAACGCCGCCAGGGGGATCAGCATCCATTTGCGAAGGCGCACCCGGGACAGAAAAAGCGCCGTCAGATACACCGGGATCACCAGCAGGATGGATTTGTGGAAGTTGGCCCCCAGGAGGATCCAGAAGAAAAACGCCAGGTATCTTTGCTCCATGCAAAACCGCATGGCATACAGGGCGATGGCCAGAGCCAGATAGTACCTCACGGAGTTCAGGCTGTTGAAATAATACCCTCCGGTGAGGAGCAGATACAGGGAAAAGAGAAAGGAAGCCGACTGCTCATGCAGCGCCAGGCAGAAAAACAGCACCGTCAGGATGGAAAAGAAGGCAA
>JAFYFY010000153.1 GCA_017543485.1 Lachnospiraceae bacterium
CTACGGCGAACCTGCTCATCGCGCTGATGGAAAACAGAGAGCAGTCCGTCCCGGAGATCCTGCGCACCGTGATCTATTTCTGCCAACGGGAGTTCAAGGCCTCCAAGCAGGAGACCGACCGCTGCTACGAAGATGAGGATATGCGGTTTCAGTATGACTCCATCCGCATCGGAACCTACTACCGCCTGCTGGACAGCTTTGAGCGACTCATCGAGCGGGGCAATGAGGAGGGCGTTCTTCGCATCGTGAACCCCAGAGCCCGGGCCGCCGCGGTGCTCTTTGCCATCTTCGGTCTGACGGGGGAGAGTATGTCCACCATCGAAGTGACGGCGGAGCTGTATGAAGTGATGGAAAAGCTCCTGGGGATCAGACTGGGGGCGTAGAGATGACGACACGGAAAAGGTCGCTCCTTCTGCTCTTACAGCTGGCGGTCTGCTATGTGCTGATCACCTGTATCTCGGTCTTTGCGCCGGAGGTCTTTCTGGTCCGGAAGCCTGCCACGTTTCCGCTTTTAGGGGTCTCTGTGGCTTTGCTGCTGTTTTTTGCGGATCATATCATCGAAGAGGTCACCAGACGGTATCTGGTGGGCATCGCCTCGCTGATCACAGTTTGGATCGTGCTGCGGGGGGCCAAATATATCGCCTTCGAGGAGACGGAGATCATCGCCCGTCATATCTGGTATCTGTACTATGTCCCCGTTCTGTTCATCGCACTTTTGTCCCTGATGGTGGCATTTACGGTGGGGGAGGAGCGCCCGGAAAAGTATCGCCGGATCATCCGGCCGGCCATCGCCGTCACCTGGGGGCTGGCCGTGTGCGTGCTGACCAACGATCTGCATCAGCTGGTATTTCGCTTTCGTCCCGGGTTTGCAAACTGGGACTTCGACTATTCCCACACTTTCCTTTTTTATCTGATCTATGGCTGGATCGCGCTGCTTCTGGTGGCCTCCATCGCCATTTTGTTTGTCCGCTGCCGCGTATCCGCCAGTCGCAGGCTGGTGTGGATCCCGCTTTTACCTATTTTGTTCGGGATCCTCTATCTGACACTGAACGCCGCGGGGTTGTGGCCCAGAGTAAACGGCGAGCTGTTCGGGGAGTTCCCGGAGGCGGTGTGCTTTACCATGGCAGGAGCCTGGCTCAGCCTTATCTACATCGGGCTCATCCCCTCCAACATCGGCTATGGCAGGCTGTTTCGGCTCTCCGGGATCTCGGCGCAGATCGCGGACCGGGACGGGCGGATCATCTATCGGAGCGAGGCGGAGGACCCGCTTCCCGGGGCGGAGAGCGGGGCTGTGACGGAGAGCGGGGCTTCGGCGGATGCGTCTTCGGAGGGAAATATCCGGATCCACAGCAAAGAGGTGCAGGGCGGATATGTCTATTGGCAGGACGACATCACGGAGCTGAACCGGATCAATGCACAGCTTCTGGAGGTGGGAGAGCGCCTGGGGGAGGAAGCGGAGCTCCTGCGGCTGGAGAACGAGCTGAAGGAAGAGCGGGCCCAGATCGAGACCAAGACCAGGACCTATGATGAGATCGCAGAGCAGGTGTCTGCCCAGTCCCTGCGGATCAATGCGCTTTGTGAAGAGGCGGAAACCGCACCGGAGCGCTATGAGCGAAACGCCGGGATGATCTGCCTGTTGGCCGCCTACATCAAGCGGTATGCAAATCTGTCTCTGCTGGCGGCGGAAGGGGGCAGCATCGAATCCGGGGAGCTGGAACTGGCCATCCGGGAGTCCCTTCGCTATGTGGGGGATCTGGGGATCCGGACGGACTGCTTTTTTACGGAAAAGAGGTCCCTTGGCGCCCAGCGGGTCCTGGAGAGTTATGCGCTGTTTGAACGCCTTCTGGAGCAGGCCCTCCCGGCGCTTCGGGGGCTCCAGGTGACCTTTGCCCAAGGGGAACTGAAATGCGTGTTGGAGGGGGCTGCCGACATTTTTCCGGAGGATTTTTCGGAAGGTTTTCCGGAGGCTTTTCCCAAGATGTTTTCCGAAGGGTGGGAGGCCCGGAGGGAAGGAGATGCGGTCTATGTCCGGATCCGGGAGGAGGCAAAGATGCCATGAGATCCCTGCTTCTTTTACCTGTTCCCGTCCAGAATACCATCTGCATGTGGGCGCTGCTTTTGTGTCTGGGCGCCATCGCGGATGTCATGCTGCTGTTTCGGCAAAGGCGCATCCTGCCGGGGCTTGGCAGTGCCCTGATCTTTGCCGCGGGATATTTTGCCCTCCATGTGTGCAGAGAGGGAACGCAGCTTCGGCTGGAGGGAAGCATGCATCCTGCGGCGGCCCGGGTGCTGGCGCTTCCCTGCGGTTTTCTCACCGCGTTCCTGGCGGGGGGCACTGCGGTGGTGGTGCTTTCTTTTGTCAGCGTGCGAAAATGGGAGAAGACCCATATCACCTCCGCGTCCATCAAGGAGAGCATGGACCTTCTGCC